>SLFF01000041.1 GCA_007124395.1 Thermomicrobiaceae bacterium
GGCGCCGTAGCCAAGCGGCAAGGCAGGAGTTTGCAAAACTCTGATCGGCGGTTCGAATCCGCCCGGCGCCTCTCTCGGTCCACGTTGACTTCCCTAATGAATTGCACGCAGGAACTGGCCCCGTTTTCTGGGGTCATTTCTGATTAACGCGTTTTCTCGTGGGGAATGTTCGGGTCCGGGCTTAAATAGAAACACCCCGCCTGAGCGGGGTGCCAGTCATCTCGTTGGGCGTCGGATCTGTTCAGCGATTCACATATTTTCGATGCGTGCGAGAACTAGCCGTGCCTGACGATGGACTTAAGTCCTATCCAGCCGGGCGCACGTTTACGGCGCGCTGGCGGGATGGGTTGCGAGGATCCGGTTCTTCGTCGAAGGTCACTTCTTGACCATCGCGAAGGTCTTCGAACTGAACATCAACCACTGCCGAACGGTGGAAGAACAGATCGTTCCCACTACCGTTGGATGGGGAGATAAAGCCGAAGCCTTTGTCGTCACGGATCGTCACAATGGTACCTGTTGCCATCGAAGTCTTCTTCCTTCCAGAACTCTGTCGCTATGACAAAGCAATACACGCTACTGTGTGCAGCGATTACCGAATTATAGCACAGAACTTCCGGTAAGGTAAACATTGCCAGAACTCTCGTGATAATCGCCTGGTTGCCTTCTTCGCGCTGTCCAATGATTCAGTGCTGATAGGCCGGACTCTGGTCACTGATTCCGGACTTCGCCGTGCCTGCCGAACTGATCCAGTACTGCGATGCTGGTGAGGATTCCGTTCCTGAACCAGGTCAGATCGAGGTTTTCGTTGGGAGCGTGATTGCTTTGATCTGGCTGGGCGTAGGCAATGTAGAAACCGGGCATCCCGAGTTGATCGAACAGGTAGTACGGCGAGTAGGATGCAAAACGATTCATCACCACGGGTTCCGTGTCCCAGACCCGGCGCATTGCGTCGGTCAGCGGTCCAACCATCGGATGATCTGGCGGTGTTCGGGATGGCTTCATCGTGAACATGATTTCGATGTCGCTGCTGCCGATGCCCCACGGCTCCAGATGAGTTTTCAGGAGCTCTGTGATTCGTTGCGGGTCCTGATCCGGTACCAGCAGCGCCTCGAGTTTGACTTCCACATCACCCGGAACCACTGTCTGATTACCGGTCAGATCTCCAGCGGCAAATCCGGCGATGTTCAATACTGGCTCCATCAGCAATCGCCGGTAGTATTCGTCGCTCGAAATATCGGGAAAGGGATCCGGTGCCAGTTGTTCCCGCAGATTCTCGTTGGGGGACGGGATTGCCCCGAGCAGGGAGAGGTCGGCTCGATCTGGTTCACGGACGTCGTCGTAGAAGCCGTCTACGTTTACCCGCCCAGTCTCGGGGTCTCTCAGCGAGTTCAGGATTTGCAGCATTCGCCAGGCTGCGTTGGGCAAGACCGGGGCGTACTGTGAGTGTGTCGAGCGGTTGATCGTTCGCAGCCGGATCTTAAGATAGACAATACCGCGACCTCCGAGCACCATCGTCGGGCGCCATGATTCATGGGCCGGACCGTCCGAGGTGAACGCATAGTCGGCAGCCAGTGTCTCTGGCGATTGCTCGACAAACCGGGCGAAATCCCCGGATCCTATCTCCTCGCCGCCGTCATACAGGAACCTGATGTTTACCGGAAGCGGAATGCCGAGCTGCTGATAGGCCTCGATGGCGAGCAAGTGGGCGATGAACTGCCCCTTGTTGTCGCCGCTGCCCCGGCCGTAGAGCCGGTTCTCTTTGACGACCGGCTCGAACGGTGGGGTATCCCAATCGGTTTCGGGCCCGGCGGCCTGCACGTCCATATGACTGTAGATCAGCACCGTCGGCTTTCCAGGATCGTTGCCGAGACTGCCAGTGACCAGCGGGTTGACCTCAGGAGTAACCACACGGGCGTCGTGAACGCCGATTCGTTGCAGCCACGATTGAATGAAGTGGGCGCACTCGTCGAGCGCCGGGTTCGGCGTTACGGGATCAGCCACGGTCGGAATGCGAATCAGCTCGGAGAGTCGCTCGATTGCGGTATCGTGGTTTGCGTCGACATACTGGATGAATTTGCGCCAGGTCTGTTCGTCGATCATGGTTCTGGGGCCTGCCTTCTGCGAGTTGGTCGCTGGAGAGATCGAATCGTGTCCTGATTCGATGGCACCATCAGTATTCCAAGTGTGTCTGAGAGTATCGGTCAGGTCGATTCAGCTGTCGAGAATGCTCACGGTAGCAATAGAGAAGGGGATTGACGACGATGTCCAGTGATTCAACGACATGGAGCGATTACGCGTTTGAAGGAAAGCTGATCAATGTCCGGATCGATACCGTCCGGGTTGCCGATGGTTCTCTCAGGCAACGCGAGATCGTCGAGCATCCCGGGGCGGTTGCTGTGGTTCCGGTGCTGCCAGACGGACGCATCGTGCTGGTACGGCAGTACCGGCCGGCAGTCGGTCGACAGATGCTGGAGCTGCCCGCAGGAACCGTGGAGCCCGACGAGGCGGTGGATTCGACTGCCAGCCGGGAGCTCGCCGAAGAGACCGGATACCGAACCGGAGCGATTTCGGAGCTGGTTCGCTTCTTCGTCAGTCCGGGCTGGTGCAACGAGGAGCTAGTGATCTACGCTGCCAACGATATCGAACCGGGCGAGCCAGACACCGAGGATGACGAAGAAATCGACGTGGAGATTGTCGATCCGGGCGATGTCCGGGGCCTGATAAAAACTGGTGAAATTGCCGACGCGAAGACGATGGTCGGGCTTTCGCTCTATCTGGGCCTTTCCATGCACCGCTCAACAAGCGGCGGTGAATAGGGCGATAGCAGATCGGCACTCAAACATTAGACATGCGTACGTACGTTGTGTATCATATCGGCGGGACCTTGACTACGACATTCTAGAAGTGGTGTATCCGAACCGCTGCACCCAAACGTACTGGTACTTATATACCGCTCGGGGGTACCAGTATTACTTATCCGGATCTGCCTGGACCGGTGTTATAGTCGAATTATAAGGTAGTACTCTGGTATTACCTTTCCGGGCACCATGGAGGACGATTGTCTGCACTTCGGTGTCTTAGTATTGGGGGTTCAGGTGGACCAGCGTAAACCCGTCCTGACCGATCGTCGATTATTGATCGTGGACGATCACCCCTTGTTCCGGCAAGGTATTCGACGTTTGATTGAAGAAAATAGCGACTTCACCGTCGTTGCCGAAGCAAGTAATGGCCACGAGGCCATTCGCCAGGCCGATATCTACAAGCCCGACATCACGATGATCGACGTTCAACTTCCGGGCGTGACCGGACTGAACATTGCACGGATTCTGAAGAAGCAGCATCCGTCGATGCGAATCGTGATTCTCTCGATGTATATCGATGATGACCGGCTTTTCGAGGCCGTTCGAGTTGGCGCATCAGCGTTCCTGACCAAGGATATGGAAGGTCCGGACCTCGTTCGCTCCCTCGAGCAGGTAGCGATGGGTGAGCAGATCATCAATGTTGCCGTTCTCTCGCGACCAGACCTGGCCCGGCGGGTTCTGACCGAGTTCCGGCATTTGACCGGCGAAGGTGGACCATCAGAGCGTCCACTCAGCAACCGGCAACGCCTGCCGCTCTCGGTTCGGGAGATCGAAGTGCTCGACTGTGTGGCTCAGGGGCTCTCCAACAAGGAGATTGCCGATGCGCTCTACATTACCGAGCAAACCGTCAAGAATCACATGACATCGGTTTTGCGGAAGCTGTCCGTCGATGATCGAGTCCAGGCAGTCCTCTGCGCAGTCAAGAACGGCTGGATCGAGATCACGCCGCCGGTTTCAGAGCAGGCCGCAAGCCATTCAGCAAATTCGTAATCACGCACTAATCACGAATACCGATAATAGGGACCGGCGAGCGCAATATTGGCTCGCCGGTCTCGCTTTAATTCATGCGTTCAGGTGCGGAAGTCGAATCACTGGACCACTACCTGTGGGTCAGGACATGACCTCGCGGGCGGCGATGTCCGTCCGGTACTGAACATCCGCGAACTGCACCGTCGACACCGCGTCGTAGACGAACTGGCGAGCTTCCTCGAATGACGGGGCTGTTGCCGTGAGCGAAAGCACCCGTCCCCCCGCTGTGACGACCGTTCCATCGGAGTCCTGGCCGGTTCCCGCATGAAAGGCGATGACCCCTTCGGGAAGTTCGTCGAGGCCGTGAATCGTCAAACCCTTGCGATAGCTTCCCGGATATCCTCCAGATGCCAGTACGACGGTCATGGCGACGCCATCGATCCATTGAGGAGCGTCGACGCTCGAGAGATCCCCGTTCGCTGCCCCGGCAAGGAGCTCAAGGAGATCGCTCTCGAGCAGTGGAAGAATCACCTGGGTTTCCGGATCGCCCGAGCGGCAGTTGAACTCCATCACACGTGGACCGTCCGGAGTCAGAATGAGTCCGGCGTAGAGAATCCCCCGGTACTCGATCCCCCGATTTCGCAGCTCGTCCACGGTTGGCTGGAGAATTGTGCGGGTGATCTCGACCATCAACTCGGGATCGACTGACGGAACTGGGCAATAGGATCCCATCCCGCCGGTATTCGGCCCGTAGTCACCGTCGAAGACACGCTTGTAATCGCACGACGGCAGGAACGGGAGGATCGTTTTGCCATCGGTAATGCCGATGATCGAGACTTCCAGACCGACCAGAAACTCTTCGAGCAGAACTTCGTCGGCTGCGTCTCCAAGGCTGCGTTCAACCATCATGGCGCGCAGCGTATCGACCGCTTCCTGATGCGTCTGGGCAATGACGACGCCTTTTCCCGCGGCCAGCCCGTTAGCCTTGATGACGATAGGTAGCGGCATATCCAGGGCTGCCTCGGCGGCTGACTCGAAATCGCTATATCGTTCCGCCCGTGCGGTGGGAACACCGGCGGCGTTCATGATCTCTTTTGCCCAGGTCTTGCTACTCTCGATCCGTGCCGCCGCGGCCGTAGGACCGGCGATCGCAAGCCCGTGCTCCTGAAATCGATCGACGATTCCTGCATCGAGCGGTGCTTCGGGTCCAACCACGGTGAGATCGATCTGACTAGTTGTCGCCACATGAACCAGTCGCCCGATATCCTCAACCGGAACGTCGACATTGGTTCCGAGCTGAGCAGTGCCGGGGTTGCCCGGAGCGATGAACAGATCGGTTACCTGTTCAGACTGAGCCAGTTTCCAGGCGAGGGCGTGCTCGCGTGCTCCACTGCCAATGACGAGTACCCGCATGGAACCTCCCCTTACTCCCACTCGATGGTTGCCGGTGGCTTGCTGGTGATGTCGTAGACGACCCGGTTGATGCCGTCGATCTCGTTTACGATCCGGTTGCTCATGCGTGACAGGAGCTCGTCTGGCAATCGGGCCCAGTCGGCCGTCATGGCATCTTCCGAGGTGATCGCCCGGATGGCGATGACTTTGGCATAGGTCCGGCCGTCGCCCATAACGCCGGTGGTGTAGATCGGAAGCAGAACGGCGAAGAACTGCCAGATCGACTCTGCCAGACCGGCGCCTTCTATCTCCTGACGGACGATGGCGTCGGCACGCCGCAGGAGGGCCAGATCCTCATCGTTGATCGCTCCGAGAATCCGGACAGCCAGGCCGGGACCGGGAAATGGCTGGCGCTGGACGATCTCGTTCGGCACGCCGAGGCGGGCACCGATCTCTCGCACCTCATCCTTGAAGAGGAATCGAAGCGGCTCGAGCAGATCAAATGCGAGATCGTCGGGCAATCCACCAACATTGTGATGGGTCTTGATCTTCTGCGCGGAATTCGAACTACTGGTGGCGCTTTCGATCACGTCGGGATAGAGCGTCCCCTGCGCCAGAAACTTGAATGGTCCATGCTCACGGGCGGCGTGTTCGAAGACCCGGATGAACTCCGCCCCGATGTTCTTCCGCTTCTCTTCCGGTTCTATGATGCCGGAGAGTCGTTCGAGAAAGCGTTCGGTGGCATCGACATAGACGAGGTTCATCCCGAAGGACTGCGTGAAAGTGCTGCGAACGAGATCGGCTTCACCCTCGCGAAGCATCCCGGTATTGACGAATACTGGCGTCAGTTGCTCGCCGATTGCCTGGTGGATCAGCGCCGCAGCGACGGAGGAATCGACGCCGCCGGACAGCGCCAGAAGCACCCGATCTTCCCCAACCTGTTCCCGGATCTGCTGGACAGTGGATTCGATGAAAGAGTCCGGGGTCCAGTTGCCGGTGCAGTTGCAGACTTCATACAGGAACGAGCGGAGTATGGCCGAGCCGAGCGGGGTGTGGGACACCTCGGGATGAAACTGGATGCCGACGATCGAGTCGCGTCGCATCGCGGCAAATGGGGCGTTGTCCGTAGCCGCAAGCACCTCGAATCCGGGCGGCAGCGCTTCGATCCGGTCTCCGTGACTCATCCAGACGTCGATTTGTTCTGGAAGACCGCTGAAGATCGACTCCTGCTTCACAACCTTGATTGCGGATGGGCCGTATTCTCGCTCTTCGGCCGCCCCGACGTTTCCTCCGAGGTGGTGAGTAAGCAACTGCATTCCGTAGCAGATGCCAAGAACTGGCAATCCGGAGTCGAGTACCCAGTCAGGCAACGTTGGAGCGCCTGGTTCGTAGACGCTGTGCGGGCTCCCCGAGAGGATGATCCCTTTCGGGTCGATCGCCTCGACGCGAGCCCTGTCGACATCGTGCGGCAGCAACTCACTGTAGACAAATGCCTCACGCACGCGGCGAGCAATCAACTGTGAATACTGCGACCCATAATCGAGGATGACGACGCTATCGCGGTCCGCTGTCGAGGCAAATGCCGGAACATCATCCTGTGTCGCTGATTTGTTCCCGTCGCTGTTCAAATCTCTTCCTCAATTCCGGCTGAAATCGGCTGAACCGCGTTCGTTCCGCTGATTCTACCCAATCAATCGTCCGTATACGGCAGGTTACGGGCTATGGTCGCCAGAGGAAAGGCCGTTGTAAGATCAGTCGGATTGCGTTTCTGTGAAGGGGGAACTGTGGATCGGACCAACGGAGGAACTCGGAGCGCACGCGTTGTGGTGCTACTCTCCGGAACTGGCCGAACCCTGAGGAACCTGCTGGATGTCACCACTAGCGACAATCTGCCGCTGGAGATCGTCAAGGTCATCAGTACCCGACGGACCGTGGCCGGCAATGATGTTGCCAGGGATGCTGGAATACCGCTCTCCATTGTCAGACGCCGAGACATGCGGACTGATGATTCGTTCAGCAATCTGATTTTCCAGATCGTCGAATACGTGGAAGCCGATCTGGTGGTCTGCGCCGGGTTTCTGAGCAAGCTGGAAGTCCCGGACCACTACATGGGCCGCGTGCTCAACATTCACCCATCGCTCCTGCCGCTCTTTGGTGGCAAGGGTTTCTATGGAGATGCGGTTCACAACGCAGTGCTGGAATCTGGAATGCGTGTCAGCGGATGTACTGTTCATTTTGTGGATAACGCCTACGACGCCGGGCCGATTATTGCCCAGCGCTGTGTTCCCGTTCTCCCCGATGACAGCGTACAATCACTGGCCGGGCGGGTATTCGAGCAGGAGTGTTCCCTCTACCCAGAGATCATTACGGATGTGGCACGGGGCAATATCCGGATGACAAGCACCGGAGTGCAATTCTCTCTGGATTCGGCCAGTCATAATGCTGGAATGTGAAACACTCCGCATCTCTCGGGCGGGCTGGTGTGAGCGAAGAAGTACAAGAATCGAAACACATGAAAGAGTCGGGTAAGAAGCGACTGAGAGTCGGGGTAATCGGAACCGGGTATGGCGCTGCGGTCCATATTCCCGGTCTGAAGCATCTCCCGGAAGTCGAAGTCGCGGCTGTCTGCGCCAGCCACAAGGACCACGCGCTGCGTGCGGCCCATCAGCACGGCATCACCGATCATTTCGATGATGTTCGGGAGATGTTGCAACGCATGGAGCTCGACGCGGTGACGATTGCCGTTCCTCCGGCGAACCAGCATCCGATCTCCGTCGCTTGCGTGGAGCATGGCGTCCATATGCTCTGCGAGAAGCCGATGGCCTCCAGTGCGGCCGAAGCTCGCGACATGCACCGTCTTGTTGAAGAGGCGAACCTCTGCCACTCGGTCAATTTTCAGTCTCGTTATCTGCCAGCCCACCTCCGTTTCAAGCAACTGATCGATCAGGGGTTCATCGGTGACCTTGAATCGGTCACGGTGACCGGCTACCGGATGCCGTGGGAAACCCGCCGCTCTCTGGAGCGTGACTGGGTTGATGATGGTGAGCGCTCTGCAGGATTGCTCAACGCGGTTGGCTCCGAGTATGTTGATTTGCTGCGCTGGTGTTTCGGCGACTACGACGCCGTCTGTGGCGCTACTACATCTCCGCCTGCGATGCGGTCCCAGTCAAAGAGCCGTGAGAGCAGTTTCTCGATACTGGTGCGGTTTGCCTCTGGTGCCTCGGGTACCGTGCATGTCGTTGGCACGTCGACGGTGACGATCGGTGACGAGATCGTAGCCAGCGGGCAGGATGGTCTGCTGGTGCTTCAGTCCGATGGTCAGCTCTTCGGCACGCGCCGGGATCAGCACCGCGTCGAGCCGATCGAGGTCGATCACTTCAGCGAACGCGAACTGGCCGCCGTCCAACATCCCCGGATGTTGCCGTTTATCATTCTGGCCAATGACTGGGTTCGGCGTATACTGGGCGCAGAAGACTCCAGTCGATTGCCAAGTTTTCACGACGGGATGAAGGTGCAGGAAGTGCTGCACGGCGTTCAGCGTAGTGAACGATTGAGCCGCTGGATTGACCTCAGCGACAAGAAGTGGCCGGTGCATGGGTAGTTGTCCGAGTAAGGGCATGCCTGCCTTGTAAGGGGGAGTGAATGAACTATCGAGTTGACCTGGACACACCATGCCTGGTGGTTCATACGTCCAGAGTGCAACAGAATATCGATGAGATGGCAGCCTACGCACGTGAGCACGGCATCGCTATGCGGCCGCATCAGAAGACACACAAATGTGCTGAGATCGGCAAGATGCAAATGGACGCCGGGGCCATCGGAATCACTTGCGCCAAGATCGGTGAAGCCGAAGCGCTGGTGGATGCCGGGGTAGCCAACGATGTCTTTCTGGCCTACCAGATCGTGGGCCCGAAGAAGATCGCGCGGCTGCTGAAGCTCATGGATCGAGCCACGGTGAGCGTCGCGGTAGATGGCGTCGAGATGGCGCAGTCACTCTCTGAGGCATGTCACGCAGCCGGAAAGACGCTCGATGTCATTATCGAGATGAATACCGGCCTCAATCGCGCCGGAATTCTGCCTGGTGAGGAAACCGAACGCCTGGCTGAAGAGGTCGCGGCGATGCCCGGGTTGCGGCTCAAGGGCATCATGACCCACGAGGGCCACGTCGCCAAGGCGCTGGATCAGAACGAACTGGATGGCTACGGCGTTGACGCCGGACAGGCGATGATCGACACGGCTAATCGGTTGCGCGATAAAGGCATTCCTATCGAGGTGGTCAGCGTTGGTTCCACGCCCGGTTCATTCAGCACCACACAGGTCGATGGGATCACCGAGATGCGACCGGGTACCTACGCCTTCTACGACAATGCGATTTTCCGGTTTGGCCGGATCGGTCCGGAGCGATGTGCTCTGCGAATTCTCGCCACAATCGTCTCCCGTCCATCACCAGATCGTGCGGTGATCGATGCCGGGTCGAAAACACTGGCGATGGACCCCCCTCCGCCAGGTCGAAAGGGACATGGCTACATCGTTGAGGCGCCGGATGCCGTGATTGCCCGGGTAAGCGAGGAACACGGGGTGATCGAGTTCCCGGAAGGGAACAGCACGCTGGCCGTTGGCGATGTCATCGAGATCATCCCGAATCACGTCTGTCCGACGGTGAACCTGCAGGACGAGCTCTTTGCGGTTGCTGATGACGGATCGATCGAGACGTGGAAGATCATCGCCCGTGGGACGGTTCGCTAGGGTCGCGCTCCCAGATATTTTGCGATGGAACGAGAACGGGAGGCCTTTCGAGGCCTCCCGTTTCTGGTGATTCAGTGTCTCAGCGGACTGATCAGAATTCAGGATCGCCAACTGGTTCGACATCTCCCCGCTGGAGAGTCTGGTAGCAATCGGCGCAGACATCTACGTTGCCGCCGCCCATGTGCCCGATGACTTCACCGGTTACCAGATACAGCGAACTCTTGGGCTTCGACAAGCCACAAAGGGCGCACGGCTTGGTGCCGTCGTCGCCGAGAAGTTCGCGATTCACGATGTCGTGCTCTTCGCTCATGGCGCTTCTCCTCGAGCTATCGGGCGAATGGTCGTCGCGTTCCGTAGCTTGCTCCGAGTTTTCGCACCGGCTGTGCCGTGAATGGGTGAAATCGTTGTCTGAGACTATCTGCACGCCTCGGCGTGGGCGTTCATGGTGGAGACCAGCACCTCGTCCATGAACTGACAGATATCGGTGAATCCGCGGATCGCCTGGCTGGCTGGCATCTGCTCTTCTTCAAAAAATGTCGTAACTGATTGAAACACCGGGTACCGGAAGAACAGGAACGCTTCCACCGTGTCCGTGGCGGATAGTCCGGCATCGGCGCTGATCGATCCATAGCGGCGGCCGATCCGGCGTCCTTCCTCGAATATCTCACCCAGTTCGTCGGGGTCCGGGTCGCTGATCGATCGGACGGCGAAGTCGATCAACCTCCGGCCGAGTGTGCGGAGTTCATGTAGTTGATCGTCTGAATAGGCCCGGTACCAGCGACGATCACGAGCCTTTCGCAGATAGTCGGGCTCATAGGCAGAGATGGACATCCGGGTAAGCGTGCGCCGGCTCACACCTCGATCGGGTTTGCGACCGGTGAGAACTGCCTGCAGATCAGCTTCGCGATAGCGCCGATGCCCACCCGGAGTGCGGAATACGGGGACTCGCCCGGAATCACTCCACCGGCGCAGCGTTGACTGATCGACTCCCAGATACTTGCAGGCTGCTTCGATCCCGAGCCAGTATTCGTCGGCCTGATTCTTTGGGGGGAGATTGCTGTCTGAGGAACCCGGCGTCACACTTGCCTCCTGCTTCGGAAGTTCTTCGGGTAGAGTTTCGAGGTGAGTTGGCCGGTCTGTCTGGTTCTTCACTCGTGTGAACGAAGAATCCGTGCCCGGAACAAGTTAGATCAGAGCCTAACACAGCGACTTTCACAGTCCACGTCTCTGCCATCGCGATGGTTGCCTGTTCGGCGCTGATGAGTGCCTAACCAGTGCAACAAATGCTGGCTGATTCAAGCGAGTCTGGCAGTGCTGGTATATACTTGGGGAGCCGCGATTAATCGTGGGCGGGTATCATGCCCTGTATACGCTCTGTAGAAGACGACACCAGAGAGAGGTGCGAATGGCAAAAGCCGACATGATCGAAACCGAAGGCCACGTAGTTGATGCGCTCCCGAACGCGACGTTCAAGGTCGAGCTGGAGAACGGCCACCTTGTTCTGGCGCACGCATCCGGCAAGATGCGCAAGCACTTTATCCGGATCCTTCCGGGAGACAAAGTGCGCGTTGAACTGACCCCCTATGACCTGAGTCGCGGCCGCATCACGTATCGTTTCCGCTAATCGCCCTTGCGATCAGTGCCACACTGTCGAGCGAATACCTGACTGCGGCTGCGGCCGGTACGGGTAGTCAGCGAGACGCTCGATATCGATATCAGTACCGAGACCCGGTTCGGACGGCACCACGAAGTGGCCGTTGACGATCTGCACCGGATTGGTGGAGATTGCGTCTCGAATTGACCGTTCCTGCTCCATCTGTTCAAGCACAAGGAAATTCGGAATCGCCGCGCACAGGTGCATTGTTGCCAGTGTGGCGATTGGCCCACCCGGGTTGTGCGGGGCAACCGGAACGTAATGCAGGTCGGCCAGCATTGCGATCTTCCGGACTTCGGTGATCCCACCAGCGTGCATGATGTCTGGCTGGACAATCCGGCAGCCGCCCGTCTGCAACAGGCGCTCGAACTCCCACCGGTTCAGCAAACGTTCTCCGGTTGCGATCGGGATCGACATCTCGGCTTGCAGCCGCCCCATCTCCTCGATGTTTTCGAACGGAATCGGCTCTTCGAACCAGGCTGGTCGATACGGCTCGAACAATCGAGCTGCCAGCCGGGCGGTCCGGGGTGAGAGTCGCTCGGCGCATTCGATATAGATCTCCATATCGTCACCTGCCGCCTCGCGCAGCATGGCCATGCGATCGGCTGCATGCTGGAGCGCCAGCTGTTCGTTGCGCCGCATCCACTCAGCATCGAAGGCGACGAACTTGAACCCGGCATAGCCCCGCCGCTTGAACTCGGACACCCGGTCGAACATCTCACTGTCGTTCTGGATGCCGTCGAAGGCATGGCTGGCATAGACCCGCAGCGAGTTGCGAACCTGGCCGCCGAGTAGCCGCGAGACCGGCACGCCGAGCCGCTTCCCTTCAATGTCCCACAGCGCAATATCCAGCGCCGCCATGGCAGACATGAGCGTTGGGCCGCCGCGCCAGCGCCATGCGTGATACATCTGTTGCCAGAATTGCTCCGGCCCCGCCGGATCCTGGCCGATCAGAACCCTGCCGAGCTCGTGAATAGCGGTCTCGACCGACTCGATCGGCCCGTGCAGGGAACCCTCGCCCCAGCCGTGCAGACCATCGTCAGTCTCGATTCGAACGAGCAACCAGTTACACCAGTTAGCCCAGATCTTGTATGTGTCGATCTTGGTGATTTTCATCGTTATGATCCCGAATTCATTCAATCGAGTCCGGAGCGTCAGGTAAGCGGCCCAGTCAACGCATCTCGAAATGCGTCCGGTACCGATTCAGCGACGATGTGGCTGGCTCCGTTCCAGCGGGCGAATGCGTGCAGGGTACCACGGATGTCGTCGGATAGTCGCTTGCTGTACCGGACTCCTGGTTCAAGGTGAAGAGACCGCACGAAGAAGGTTCCGGACTTTCGATCGACCTTTGGATCGATACGCCCGACCAGCCGGCCACGGCGGAGAATCGGCAGGGTGAAATAGCCGTAGACGCGCTTCGCTGCCGGGGTGTAGCACTCGATCCGGTAATCGAAATCGAAGAGCTCCATTGTCCGCTGGCGATCCCAGATCAGATTGTCGAACGGGGAGAGCAGCGTGGTGCGCTTCGCGACATATCCCGTTAGCACATCATCGAGCAGGTTAGCATGAGCCGAGCTGATGAACGCCGGGCCGAGGCCCTCAATAGTGACCGGGATGGCGCGACCGGTTCTGGCGAGTTCGTCAAGAAGTTCGGCCGGTCCTGGTGGGGTGTTGGTGCGGATTCCCCAGCTCGTGCGGAAGTAGTCATTCAGCCACTCGGGGCGGGAAATACCCATTGCCGAGAGTGCCCGTTCGGCGAGCGTCAATCGCTCTGACCAGATGTCCGGCTGCTCTATATTGGTGATTTCGGGCAACACGCGATGGATCAGGTCGTATTCACGCCGGAAATTGATGCGGCGATTGATTCCCGCCTCGCCGATATGCCAGAGGTAGTCGAGCGCCCGGTTGGTCGGTTTTCCGCCATGCCATGCCCACGGTTCCACCGGCGTGTCAGGATTGGGGCGCTCGAAGTGGAGCGTGGTGAGTGGGCCATCAGTTCGCAGTGTCTCTCGAACCGCGTCGATGACGCCCTGGTTCTCCGATGCCCAGGCGTCTCGTTCCGGACCGAACTTGCATCGGCGCTCTGCCATTCTCGAGAGTAAGCAGGGCAGCAGATCTCTGGAGATGAACGAGGCGGCGTGACCCCAGTACTCGAACATCTGGCGCTCTGGATAGACGGCCTCGTCGATCCACGCCGGGTCGTAATGACCGAGACGACTCCAGGGGATGAGGTAATGACTGCGAGCCACCACGCTGATCGTGTCGATCTGAATGACCGCTAGCCGATGTGCCAGTTCCCGGACATCTTCGGGAGTAGCTTTCTGTCGGGCTGGTCGATCGAGCATCTGCGCCGCAATCGAAATCTGAGCTGCCTGATGACGACTGATCTTCTGCAAGTTCGCTCCTCTCATGCCTGAAATTGCTGGAAATCGATTCTAGCAGAACATGTGTTCGGTGGCACTTGCTTACGTCCGCGGTCTCTCTGCTACACTGGTGCATCCTGCAATTCCCACGAAGCAAACCGTATAGTAGTGTGTGTCGGGGACGTCAAGCATGAGCGTGTGGACCGCGGGGGTGGGCGGAACGGGTGAGCGAACAAGACAGAATAGCAACCGAACAGGATCGACCGTTTGGCGTCACCGTCATCGCAACCGCAATGGTGGCCAACGCGATCATTGCTGCTGCGCGGTTTTATTTTGGAGACGCGACGCTCACCTGGGGTGACGTGCTGCAAACCGGTTTCTACTTCGAGCTTGCCGGCCCGTTTCTGGGAGCGGTTGGCTTGATCATGAGCGTCGGTTTGTGGCATTTGCAGCGCTGGGCCTGGGTCGCCACGATGTCATGGGCCGGGATCAACATGGGCCAGGCTCTCTGGGCATACTGGATTGGTGAGCCTCAATATTCGGCGATGGCGCTCAGTGTGGTGATCGTGCTGTATCTGAACCAGCGGGACGTCCAACTGGCATTCATCGAGAGCACACGGGGGATCATGCGTGATGGATGATCTTCAACTGCTCAAGACATACGAGCCAATCGTTCGATTCACGTATGGCGAGCTCTTCTTTCCAATGAGTATCGAGCCATATGTGAAGCAGTGCAGCCTGTGGGTTCGCCCCCCGCGTGGCGAGTCGAAGCAGCTGATCCGGCCTGGAAAACTGGACCTGGAGACGCTGATCGAGCACGGCACCGCCGATCCCGATCACACGCTGTATCTGCGTTTCGTTCAACATCCCCTGGACAGCTTTGATTATCAGCGCTGGGCGCGACGGCCTGGACGTCCCAATTTTCAGGCTCCCGGGCGACTGGCGCGGGTTGGTTTGCCAGCCCGGTTGACGGACTCGCTCTTCTTCCTGAGTCTTCTGCTCCGCGGCTCGGTTCCCGGTGGAACGGCCGCCGCCGCATCGATGAACTACGAGTCGATCCGCCGACAGGATCCGGACTATTACTACTACGGGCGCGTGATTCGCCGAGCTGGCTATATTGTTCTGCAATATCTCTACTTCTACGCGATGAACGATTGGCGATCGACGTTCTACGGCGCCAACGATCACGAGGCGGACTGGGAACAGGTGCTGGTCTACCTCGAAGAACGGGGCGACGAACCGCCCGAACCGGTTTGGCTCGCCTACGCATCCCACAATCACAAGGGTGATGATCTGCGTCGACGCTGGGACGATCCAGAGATCGAGCGCGAGGGCACCCATCCGATCGTCTATGCCGGAGCAGGGTCACACGCCAGCTATTTCGAACGCGGTGAGTATCTGACCCCCGTGGAGCTGGCATTCATGACGCCGGTGCTGCGGGCTGTCCACACGCTGGAGGGGATCTGGCGCGATCGCCTCGGACAGGGTGATCCCGAAAAGCTCGTCGGTCGAATCGAGAGCTTCTTCGGCGTCCCGTTTATCGATTACGCCCGTGGTGATGGACTGGCGATCGGCGCCGGACAGGATGTCGAATGGACACCGGTCGTCATCGATGACTCCGTGGAGTGGGTCGACAACTACCGCGGCCTCTGGGGGCTCGATGCCCGGGATCCGTTTGCCGGCGAAAGTGCTCCCGGTGGCCCGAAGTACAACCGGGATGGAACGCTTCGCCAATCATGGTATGACCCGCTCGGCTGGGCCGGGCTCAACAAGGTTGCCACGCCGTATCAGTCTGCCCAGGTGATGGAACGTCACATCGACGAGCTTCGCGGCGATCTGAATCAGGTCCAGCTTCAGATCGATCAGCTGCGTAGCACATTGCCCCGACTGGAACTGGAATCCAAGGCGCTGAAACAGGGGCACCAGTGGAGCCAGATGGAAGAGCGCCGGACTGAAGATCTTCGGTCCGAGGCTGACCGACTCAATGAGCTGCAACGGCGGCGGGTTGATCTGACAGAGAAGCTCCAGGCCTGTCGCGAGTTCCTGGAGCGTCTTCGCCAGGGTGATATGGGTGATCCTCAAAGCCATATTGCCCACAAATTCACGCCGCAGAGCGAGCAGGAGCTGCGGCAGAGTCGCCTTGCCGAGGCGTGGGCTGCGGGCAGTGTCGGGCTCCTGATGCTCGGCATCGTTGCGATGGTCGGGCTGGGCGTTGCTGGATGGACGGTCACTCTGGCGTTCATCGCCGGTATGGTGATCGTGATCGAATCGATTCTGCGTCAGAAGGTCGTTAAACTCCTGGTGAATGTTTCGATTATCCTCGCCCTGATCACCGGCCTTATTCTTCTCTACGAATTCTTCTGGTGGACCGTCGTCGTAGTGACGGTGGCGGTGGCAATGCTGATCATCACCGACAACATACGTGAACTCTGGCATCGATAAATGAGGGAACTGAGATGACGGCTGAGCGCAAACGAGCACGGGACCTCGGCATCCGGATCGGGAATCTCGAGACCGGAGACTTCAACGCCATCACGGATGTGAAGGGTGTCGAGGTGGGACATTGCACCGTCTGGATTGATCCTGCCGACGACCAGACTGGTGCCGGCCCATCGCGGACCGGGGTTACCGCGATCTGGCCGCATCGTGACGATGTCATCCGCAATCCAGTAGCTGCCGGATTCTTCTCGCTGAGCGGTACCGGGGAAATGACCGGACGAAGCGAGATCGAGGAGCTAGGAAGAATTTGCACGCCGATCGCGCTGACGAACACTATGGGAATCGGAATGGGCTACCATGGCGTTTGCCGGTATCTGATCGACCGTGATCCCGGTGTCGGGGAGGACGAAGTTGGATTCGTGATCCCGGTGGTGGCGGAGTGTGATGACTCCTACCTGCACGACGCTCGCGGCTCACACCTCACGATCGATCATGTTGCGGCAGCCCTCGACGACGCGAGGTCTGGGCCAGTCAGAGAAGGTGTCGTTGGCTCAGGAACCGGCATGCACTCGTTTCGCTTCAAGGGCGGAATCGGAACATCCAGCAGGGTATTACCCGTCGAAACTGGAGGATGGACCGTCGGCGTGCTTACGATGACCAACTTCGGGGCGAGGCATCGGTTGACGGTCGACGGTGTTCCGATTGGGCGATCCTTCCCGCTTCCCGGTCCATTCGAGGACAAGCGCGACGAGGGCTCCGGCATCGTGGTCGTCGCTACAGATGCTCCACTGGATTCCCGCCAGCTTAATCGATTGGCGAAACGGGCTGCGCTGGGATTGGGGCGGACGGGTTCGGTCGGCGCAGATGGTAGCGGAGAGCTGCTGGTCGCGTTTTCGACAGCCTACCGGCCAGAGAGCGAACGAAAGCTCTCGAATCACGACGTGATTGACGGCTACTGGATCGACCCGATCTTCGAAGCTGTGATTGATGCCACCGAGGAATCGGTCCTCAACGCGCTCTTCATGGCGACCACAACTTCGGGGCGAAAAGGTCGGGTTCGCGAGGCGATTCCGATCGATCGGGTTCAGGAGATTCTGGATGCGTCGGGCTACTATTCTCGCCCCTGATCTCGCGCCTCGGCATACTCCTCGTCAGGCGTGTGTCGTGCATAGAGATACGAGAATGGCGTGGCGGTTAGCCCATGGATCACGATCGATGAGCAGATGACGAGACTGGCGGCCACCCAGGCATCTTCGTTTCCGGTTTCTCCGAGCACATAGGCCGCGTAGTAGAGTGCGCCGATGCCCAGCGGCCCGAACCACCCAACGAAAAGCGCATCAGGCCACGTTTTGAGCGTGCCGACCCAGCCCGAGACCAGCAGCATTGCCGGCAATCTCCGCAGAAGGATCACCCCGGCGACCAGCGCAATCGCTGACCACCCGAGATCGATCCAGCCGGAGAGCGGGATCGTTATCCCGATCAGGGCAAACACCGGAATGGTGA
>SLFF01000020.1 GCA_007124395.1 Thermomicrobiaceae bacterium
TCATTGACGCCTTCGATTTCCGCGAGGTACTGGAGAAGGTACGGATCGACGTCAGCCGCTCGCACTTCTGGGATATCTCGGCAGTCGAGGCGCTGGATAAAGTGATCCTCAAGTTCCGCCGTGAAGGAACCGAAGTAGAATTGTTCGGTATGAACGAGGCAACGTCCACGATTGTAGATAAGCTGGCCATACACGACGACCCGGACGCGATCGATATGATGTCGAAGCACTAGCCAGAACTGGAGTAATGCGCCGATGAACCAAATCCTGGCCTGCATCGACGGATCGAGCTACTCCGAAAGTGTGTGTGACCACGCGGCTTGGGCCGCAAAGCGTCTGGATGCGTCCATCACGGTCGTCCACACGCTCAGCCCCAACAACGCCCAGTCAGCCCCGGCAGACTGGAGTGTCATCCTCGGGTGGGGTGAACACGAAGAGTTGCTCGAAGAGCTCACGTCGCTCGATGAATCACGCGCCAGACTGGCCCAGAAACAGAGCCGGATCATCCTGGATCAGGCCATCGCCCACTTGAACGAGGCCGGGGTTGCGGACGTCAAGAGCCGGCAGCGTCAGGGCGAACTCGTCGATACCGTGCTCTTGATGGAAGAAGAGGCCGAACTGGTCGCCATCGGCAAGCGGGGCGAGGGAGCAGATGGCGCCTCCGAGCATCTCGGCCGCAATCTGGAGCGAGTGGTTCGCGCCAGTCGCAAGCCAATTCTTGTTGCCTCCCGGACGTTCAAGCCGATCAAACGGTTCATGATCGCCTACGACGCTGGTCCGAGCGCCAAACGTGCCGTGACCGCGATTACCCGTATGCCGTTGCTCAGGGATCTCGAGTGTCACTTGCTGATGGTTGGACAGGGGAGCCCGATCGCTGAAGCGCAGCTCAACGAAGCCAGCGACAAGCTCCGTGAGGCTGGATTCAGCGTGTCCCAGGCAATCAAGCCTGGCCAGACAGACGATGTGATTGCATCTGAGACGAGTGCGAACGATATCGATTTGCTGGTGATGGGTGCCTACAACCACTCGCGATTTCGATCGCTGATCATCGGAAGCACCACCAACGCGACATTGCGCAATTGCCGGATACCGGTGCTGCTCTTCCGATCGAACCCCGCTTAAAGAGAAAGGGAAGGGTCGATGACCCTCCCCTGCCAGCATACGGGAGGGCTGATTGCCCTCCCTTTGCCATTTCCGGAATTAGGCTATTGCTTCTGCCCCCGGCGAACCAGATGCCACATTGAGGGCATCTCACCGACCGGCACTTCAATCAGCGTCGGCGCATCGCTCTTCATGGCTTCTTCCATGGCGGAGCGCAGTCCGTCCGGTCCTTCGGCCTTGATGCCCTGAACTCCGAACGCCTCGGCGGTCTTGGCGACCTCCGGGTTGTACAGATCAGAGGCGATCGTGCGGCCGTTGAACGACTGCTGCTGGATGCGCTTGACGTTGCCGTAGGCACCATCATTGAACACAACGCAGATCATGTTGATGTTGAACTTGGCCATCGTGGAGAGTTCCTGAACGTTGTAGTAGAACCCGCCGTCACCGTTGATGGAGACAACCTTCTGGTTCGGGTTGCCTACCTGGGCGCCGAGCGCCGTGGCGAAACCAAACCCGAGCGTGCCCTGATAGCCGGAACCGATGAATGTCCGCGGTTCATAGACCGGGAAGCCAACGGAAGAGTAGTAGCCGACCTGGGTGCTCTCGTTGACGACGATGCCGTCATCCGGCAGCACGTCACGAATCGCCTGTGCGTAGGACGCCTGCGGCTGAACTTCGAAGAGCAGGTCTTCGTAGTGCGACTTCAGGGTCTCCAGCTCTTCCTTGCGGGATTCGCGCGACTTGTTGTGCTTGCCGACACGCTCGATCAGCTCGGAGAGGCCCAGCTTGGCGTCGGCAACGATGCCGATATCCGGCGTCGTGTTGCGGCCGATCTCTTCATTGTCGATATCCATCTGGATGACGGTCTGTCCGCCACCCGGCGCCCATTCGGCGTTGCTCGGCTGCAGGAAGCGGGTTCCAACAACCAGAACGGCGTCGGACTTCGGCGTCAGATCCGGTCCGGCCAGCATGCTCATAGCCAGGTGATGCCGGGCAGAGATGGAGCCCTTGCCGTTGACTGACATAACAACCGGTGCTTCGAGCATCTCGGCGAGCTCTTTGAGCTCATCCCATGCTTCGGCACGCAGCACGCCGCCACCAACATAGATAATTGGTCGCTCAGCCTTGCCGAGTGCCTCGGCAGCCTTCTCGATCATGTCCGAATCTGGCTTGACGCGCTCGATCTCCGGCATTCCGAAAATGTCCATGTCTGCCTGCGCCTGCAGCACATCCGGCGGAACTTCGATGTGAACCGGGCGGACGTGCCCGCTCATCATCTGCTTGAAGGCTTCGTGGACCATGCCCGGCACGTCTTCCGGCTTCATGGCACGCTCGGCCCACTTGGTGACCGCGGCCATCATCTCCAGCTGGTGTGGGATCTCGTGCAGCTCACCACGTCCAACGCCGATCAGATCGGAGCGGATCTGCCCCGAGATGCTCATCACTGGCGAGGAGCAGGCGTAGGCAGTGGAGAGCCCAGCCATACCGTTCAGCAGGCCAGGACCAGGGACCATCACCGCGATACCGGGCTTACCGGTGGTGCGGGCATAGCCATCGGCCATATACGTAGTGGCCTGTTCGTGTCGGGTGTGGACAATCTTGAGGTCGCCATTTGCCTGGAGGTCGTAGAGGCCGTCGAACAGCCAGTCGAGCTGAATGCCCGGCAGGCCGAAGATCGTATCGACGCCATGTTTCTTCAGAGACTGGGCGAGCGCCTGCCCGCCAGTAAGTTTCGCCACGGATCGTGCTCCTCTCGGTGCATTAATAAATGCAACGCATAGTAACACCGGGTGCGTTACGCGTTACCCCGGTCCTGGCAACATCTGCCAGGAGTGATCAACGAGACCATTGACCCCGGGATTCAGCAGTGAACGCCCTGGCGTGGACATGTATCACGTCGTCAAATCAATAAGGCAGCAAAGTTGTCTGATGCACTGCCCGACGAATTGTAATGCGGCGCGTCCAATTTGTGAACGACAGACCGTGATCGAACCGGGAATTGCCTCGGAATGGCTCAGGATGGCAACTCGGAGACGAACCGGTTCAGCAGATCGTTGAAGTAGCCCGGGTTGTCAACCGGGGCACCGTGCCCGGCATCGGGAACCACATCCCGCTGGGCGTGAGGAATGCACTCGGCGACAGCATCGGTCAACACTCGATAGAGCGTCCGGGTGTTCTCTCCTCTAACGATCAGCGCTGGTGGCTGTAGCCCAGCCATCGGGCCCGGGCCGGGATCGAAGGCCACCACCGCATCCAGCCAGGCTGGGGCCGCATGGATGTTGTGTCGCCACTCTTCGAGCCGCCGCCGGCCGAGCTTCTTCTTCCAGTCCTCACCCAGGCGTGGATAGACAAACTCCCCGAGCGCGCCATCGACATCATCCTCAGCCAGCAGTTCACGAGTACGGGTCGCTTCATCGATCAACCGCTGTCCCGCATCCTCACCGACCAGCGAGGGGATCGAAGGTTCGGCCAGAATCAGCCCCAGACAGCGTTCCGGTCGCATCAACCCAAGTGCCAGTGCTACGGTTGCTCCGAGCGAGTTGCCGATCACCAGGGCCTGATCGATCTCCTCGGCATCGAGGACTGCGATCATGTCCAGCGCGGCCTCTTCGATATCCGGGGGACTGGAGAGATCGCTGCTCTTGCCATGTCCGCGAAACAGCGGGGCCACCCAGCGATATTCCGGCATCCGGAGCATCTGATGTACCCAGTTCGATGAACCGACCAGCACACCGTGCAACGCCAGCACAGGCAACTCAGAGCCGGTCTCAGCCCGGAACTCGTAGGCGATCTGCCCACCATCAGTCGTGGCGGCATAGCGAAGCTCGTTGATTGTCACCTGGGCTGACCCTTCGATTCTCGATAGTCCCGCATCAATTGACGTGCTCCAGCAGCACCGCGATATTCTCCCACCCGAAGGCGGTTTCTTCCAGTGGCTTCTGGCCGATAGTGACGACATGAGTGGCGACCCCGGGGGGGCGTCGTCGGGTCTAGCTGAGCGCGTGCGGAACGTTGATCTGGCAATCATTGTCAAAATACGAAGCGCCGGGCGCCGGACGTAGTCATTACTACTCTAGAGAGATTCCCATTCTTCTCGTGAAACCCCGGTTTGTCGCCGGGTGTGTGTGATGGTTCATCGACAAACCCATCGCAAGCCACTCTTCAAGAACCTCTCTGAGCTCGATTCGACATTCATCTCAGGGAGACGCTAGTGCGGGTCTTACTCGGCTTCCTGGTCCACAGACTCAGCCTCTTCTGACGGTTCCTCGCTATCGTCGGGCCCTTCTTCCAGCAAACGCCTGATGTCTGGCCATCCGAAGGCCGTCTCTTCGATCTCCGTCTCGCTGAAGGTTCGCGTTCGCTTGCCAACCTCTTCAGCTCCGAGCCGCCGGAACACGTCATTGGTGGGGCTCTCGGTAAACGCCCAGAGGAGCAGGCCCTGCTGGGCGTTCTCACTCATGATCTGGGCGACGTACTGGAGTAGCTTTCGCCCAATTCCGGAATGTTGATGTTTCCCATCAACATATATGGCATATACCTCGCTGGAGTAGGTCGGATTGTCGGATCGTTCCGGTCCAGCCGCGACGAAGGCGACAATGCCATCCCGCGGATGATCGGCCACCAGCACATATGGGCCTGAATCACCGCCAGCGACCAGGCGCATCCAGGTGCGCTCCCGCTCCGAACGCTTCAGGTTCTTCAGCAGATCAGCGGGGACGACATCTTGATAGGTTGCTCTCCACCCATCAACATGTATGCGGGCGATGGTACGGACGTCGGATGGGGTGGCCGGGCGAATAGTCGGGCTGCTCAGTTGTTCCCAATCGTCGAAGAACATCAGATGCCATTTCCGTGTTTCATAGTTTGCGATCGCCTGTTCGTCTGCTGATCGCGGCGAAGATTGCCTGATACCTGATGACTGGGTGAGTGCAAAGGTCAGTCAGCTTCGGCAGACGTCTGCTCCTCGTCGTCATCTCCGGATGCGGTCTGCACCTCACTCGTGATCAGGCCGGCCGCGACACCTGCCAGCACTGCCAGTGTAACAGCCTTCGGAACCGCAATCCCAAGCGGGTGGTCCAGCGACAGATTACCGGGATGTTGTGTTGCCAGAGCCACGGTGATCGCGATGTTCGTGAGCAAGAGTTCAGCACCACCCTCAGTGGCCCACACCGGCGTCTTCCAGTGCATCTGCCGGGTTGCGGTCATCATCGGACCAAGTTTCAGGATTGGGCCGATTGGGTGCAGCAGTCCCAGCGTGGTCAGCACGCCTCCGGGGTGGAACTTCGCAACGGAATAATCGTGAA
>SLFF01000125.1 GCA_007124395.1 Thermomicrobiaceae bacterium
AATCGAATGATCTCGTTGCGTCGTGTGCCAGTGGTCAGAGTCGTCAGGTGCCGGTGTCCGAGCTACGGCAGCAGAATCGGGTCAGCAAGGGTGTGCGGTTGTTCGAGTTGACCGATGGGGATCGTCTGACGGTAGTCAGCATCGCGCCGGATTCTTGAACCAAGTTCCATTTTTGCTGTCGGTAGCTGGGCAGCTCCGTCTGCCCCGGGTCCGATTGCTGTTCAGGGCCACACGGAGGTGGCCGACTACCCGCCGTCATCTCTAATTTGGCCTGGGCCTGGTCAGGAGAGGTGAGCCCGAGCTCGCCAGTCGGCCGTTTTCTGCACGATGCGATCTCGGAGTCGCTGTGGGTTGGCGACAGGTAGCTGATCGAGGATCGGACCAAGATCCTCCAGCATCCATTGGCCAGCCCAGACCATGAATGGCGCGAGGTCTTCAACTGATCCAGCGTTTCGCTGATACCCCTGCATAAACGCCCTCGTGAACAATCCGAGCGTCATTCGACGGGCTCCGTGTTCAGCGATGAACAACGGCGCAGAGACCTGCAGAATGGTGAGTGCTCGAGCGATGTCTGCACGCGGGTCGCCAACGGAGCTGTTGGTCCAGTCGAGAACCCCGACGATCCGTCCACCTTGAGCAACCAGATTAAACGGGTGGAAATCGAGGTGGAGTAACGATCCAGCACGGACTGAGAGCCGGGTGAGACGTGCTACCAGCGCAGGGTCGTTGCGGGCGCCCCGGGCGATCCAGTTGTCGCTGCCCGGAATCACTGGATCCGGGATAGCATGAATCTTTGCCAGACAATTCCCGGCCTGTGCACCAAGCCGGCGAGCCAGGTGAGGCTTCTGGAGCAATACGTCGCCGACTGACTCCCCGGCCATCCACTCGATGGCCATCGTCGGTCGCCGTCTATCGATCATGGCAGTGCTGATGATGGCTGGTGCTGGAACACCGGCGGAACGCACCAAATCCATCGACCGATGCTCGATTTCCATCACCGAGGTCTGTTCTTCCCGCAGTACACGGATCGCGAGCAACCGACCATCGTGCCTGACTTGCCAGACACTGGCGTCCGTTGCACGAGTTTCGGCCGAAACGAGTTCGGCCAACGGTAGTCCCAGCGCGCTCAATGCTGAATGGAGAAGATCATCGTTAGCTGATCCCACTGGATGATCCCCTCCGGTGTCAGATCGAGCGGGGCTGCGTCAGCACCTGCCGCAGGTGATTCATCGTCGAGACATCGACACCGATGGCCTGCATGTAGCCACAGGCGCTGCCGTACTCCTGGTCGATGTGTGCCAGCGCATCCCGCATGAAATCTGCCGGCGAGATCAGAAAGTTGCGCCGATAGAAATCCCAGTCGTTTCCGCGCGCCAGAATGTGTGCCTGCTGAAAGTTGATGAACTCTTCGGTCTCCATGCTTTTCTGGCTGAGTGCGTAGTCGTAGACGATAGTGTCGTCCGGAACGCCGGCCACACGGAGCAGCAGGGCGATGATTATTCCTGTACGATCTTTCCCGGCTGTGCAGCGCACCAGTGCCGGAAAGGCGTTCGGTTCGGCCAGAATGCCGATCGTCTCCGCGACTTCACTCTGTGCGGTATCGATCATTGCCCGATAGATATCCGGTAGCAGGTAATTGTTGGCTTTGCGAGCTGCCTCGATATCGTCGGTTAGCAGCGAGACGTTGTGATAACTTGCGGTACCCGTCTCGGAGATGAGTGGGGGCTGGGGGTCATTGTGTATCTCGCTTGGCCGTCGAAGATCGACGATGGTGCGCAGCCCGATCCTTTGCAGCGGATCCGACTGGTCCGGGTTCAGCCCGTTCATCGTGCCACTGCGTAGCAGGGTCCCCCAGCGGGTCAGGGACCCGTTGCCCGCGGGGTAGCCGCCGGTATCGCGGAGATTGGTGACGCCTGGCAAATTGATGACACGGCTCTCGTTGACGCTTCGTGTTGACTGCAGATCCAAATTCAATGCCTCCCTTGATAAACACGCTCTGGAATGAATCTCTGCGTTGCACTTGATATGTCAGTATACGGAACTGAGACGAATCGAATGTTGCTACGCTGTTAGGTCATGCGAAAAGCCGTAAGATGGGGCCACGACGCCAGTTCGACGCGCGAGGGGATGACGCACAACGGTGACTGACTGGTTTCTGGAACTCGGTCCTGTCTGGCAAGCGGTTCTGGCAGGAGCCTTTACCTGGGTAACGACGATCATCGCGGCGGCATCGGTATTTCTGACCCGGTCGATCTCGCGAACCTTGCTGGATATGATGCTCGGCTTCGCCGCCGGGGTGATGATCGCGGTGGCGGTGTTCTCGTTGCTGGTTCCGGCAATCGAACTCTCCGACGATTCCGGGTTCCCTGCCTGGGTGGTTGCTGCCGGTGGCGTGTTGATCGGGGCCGGATTCCTCCGGGTGATCGACGGGGTACTGCCTCACCTGGCACCGAGCAGACCACCGGAAGAAGCTGAGGGGCCGGCGACTACCTGGCGCAGGGCCACGCTTCTGGTCTCGGCAATTACGATTCACAACATCCCCGAAGGCCTGGCAATCGGGATCGCCTTTGGCGCTGCTGCGGCTCACGGAGCTGAGGGGGCATTAGCGGCGGCTGTGGTGCTGACGATCGGTATCAGCCTGCAGAATATGCCTGAAGCACTTGCGGTAGCCATGCCGCTGCGACGCGATGGGTTCTCCAGACTGAAATCGTTCTGGTATGGACAGTTGCCGGCATCGGTCGAGCCACCGGCCGCGCTGATCGGGGCCGCGGCGGTCGTGTTCATCGAGCCGATCCTGCCGTTTGCCCTGGCCTTCGCCGCCGGAGCGATGCTTTACGTGGTTATCGAGGAACTCATCCCGGAATCACAGCGAGCTGGGGATACCGACCGGGTGACGCTGGCGACGATTGTCGGGTTCGTCGTCATGATGTCGCTCGATGTTGCGCTCGGGTAGCTGGCTGAATTGACGACCCCTGCTGGTCGGCTACAATCGTCGAGGCGAACTGAATGCGCAAACGATCGACACGTTTTGATAAGTCGATAGAGCGAAGGGAACACCATGTTCGGGGCAGATCTAATCGGACGGGCGATGTCGGAAGTCGACACTCCGGGGCTGGTCATCGATGCCGACGCGATGGAGAAGAACATCGCAGATATGGCGGAGTACATTTCTTCGGTTCCAGCGGGATTGCGCCCGCATGCAAAGACCCACAAGTCGCCGATCGTGGCGCTGAAACAGATCGAAGCAGGAGCAGTTGGCTCGACCTGCGCCAAACTGGGCGAGGCTGAAGCGCTCCAGCGAGGCGGTGTGCGAGATATTCTGATCGCAAACCAGATCGTGGGACATCGCAAGATCGCCCGACTGGTCGGGATGGCTCGTCATTGCGATATCGCTGTGGCGGTCGATACCGAGGAGAACGCTCGACAGATCTCTGAGGCTGCAATCGCGGCGGGATCGAGTGTCCGGGTGCTGGTTGAAGTGAACGTGGGCATGGATCGATGCGGGGTCGAAGCCGGTGACGACGCAATCGCGCTCGTCAAGAAGGTCTCCGGTATGCCGGGACTCCGGTTCTTTGGTTTCCAGGCCTATGAGGGCCACCTGGTGATGTACGGAACGCGCAGTCAGCGTGAGGAAGCGGTCAAGAGCGCCTTCGCTCCATTGATCGAGACCCGCAAGCAGCTGGAATCATCAGGCATCGAGGTGCCAGTGATCAGTGGTGGCGGCACGGGAACGTTCGACATCACCTCGCAGATCGAGGGCGTCGATGAGGTCCAGGCCGGTTCCTATGTGTTCATGGACGCCAAGTACGGCACCGTCGATGGTCCGGATGCGCGATTTAGCCCGGCGATCTACCTCTGGGCGACCGTGGTAAGTCGACCGGTACCGGATCGGGCAGTGCTCGATATCGGCCTCAAGACGGCGACGCCAGAGATGGGCCTGCCGAAGTTCCTCGATATCAAGGGCACCGAGATCACAGGCCTCTCGGAAGAACATGCCAAGGTGACGCTGACCAGCGAGGATGCCCGGCAGCTCGCTGTTGGAGACAAGGTCCGCATTCAGCCGGGTCACGTCTGCACCACTGTCAACCTGCACGACAACTACGTGGTGGCCCGCAACGGTGTGGTCGAGGCGGTCTGGGAAGTTGCCGGCCGGGGCCGATCCCAGTAGTCGATTCCCCCAGCACCAGCAACGAAGAAGCCCCTTCTCCGGTTTGCCGGGAAGGGGCTCTCTGGTGACTGTTGCGCGTTGTTTCCACTAGTTGTACGGGATGTCGAAGAGCTTGCTGATCATGCTGGCGTGATCGTCCGTTTCACTGGCCGATTTGAGACGGGTAACCGGCTTGTGCAGCATCTTCTGGGTAATCCCGTAGGCCATCGCCCGGACGACCTCTTTGTCACGTTCATCGAGATGACTCAGCCGGCGTAGCGCTTTTTCGAGCTCGACATGCTGGATGCTCGATGCCTGGCTGTAGAGGTCGGAGATCACCGGAGCGAGTCTCCGGCCGCTGAACCAGGTGCAGAACTCCTGCAACTCCTCGTTGACGATCGCTTCGACCTTTGGAATCTCCGCACGTCGTTGCTCGATACCGCGGGTCTGCACAGCGTGCAGGGCATCGATGTCGAAGAGTTGAACATGTGGAAGCGAATCAACCTGTGGATCAACATTTCGCGGAACCGAGATGTCGATGATCAATGTTGGCGTCGAATCGTAGCAATTCGTCGGACGCAGATGGTCGAGCGTCAGGACGTATTCTTCCGAGCCTGTTGCCGTAATCACGATGTCGGCTGAACGGACCGCGCTCTCCAGCTGTGACCACGGGATTGCCTGTCCACCGATCTCACGTGCGGTGATCTCGGCTCGTTCCATGGTGCGGTTGCAGACATCGATTGACCCGACGCCATTGGCGTAAAGATTTCGGGCGACGAGACACCCCATCTCCCCGAGGCCGACAGTTACGGCCCGTTTGTCGCTCAGGTTCCCAACGGTATCCTGGGCGAGCTTGACCGCCGCATGACTGATCGATCCAGCTCCGCGGCTGATGCCGGTGCGGGAGCGGGCACGCTTTCCGGTGGCCAGCGCCCGTTGAAACATCCGCTCCAGAATCGGTCCGCTGGTGTCCTGCTCGTGCGCTTCGAGCATGGCATCCCGAACCTGCCCCAGAATCTGTGGCTCACCGAGGATGGCGGAATCAAGGCCGCTAGCAACCCGGAACAGGTGACGAATGGAGTCGTCATCGGTCTGACACCTCGATGCGGCAGCCAGTTCCCGGGGATCAACGCCACCGTGCCGCGCCACCGTCTCGTTCAGATGCCTCATTGTCTGCAGGCCGTGATGCTCCAGAAGCAGGTAGAGCTCGGTACGATTGCAGGTGGTGATGCTGACCGCCTCGGAT
>SLFF01000495.1 GCA_007124395.1 Thermomicrobiaceae bacterium
CCGCCGCACCCCCGCAGCTTCCGCAGCAACGCACACATTCTCCGCTCCGCGAACGTTGACCTCTTCGTACAGGCTCGTAGGTCGAACGTCGTCGCGATGCTCGGCAGCGAGATTACCCGTCGCTACGGTGCTTCGGGTTTGTCCGAAGACACGATCCGCTACACCTTCCGTGGCTCGGCCGGGCAGAGCTTCGGGGCCTTCATCCCATCCGGGCTGACATTGAAACTCGAGGGAGACGCCAACGATCACGTTGGCAAAGGTCTCTCCGGCGGCAAGATCATCGTCTTTCCGCCATCGTCTGGGCCGGCTTCGCTCCAGTCGGACACGTTGATCGGCAACGTGGCGCTCTACGGAGCCACCAGTGGCGAGCTTTATGTCAATGGAATCGCCGGGGAACGCTTTGCCGTCCGGAACAGTGGTGCCTCGGCCGTTGTCGAGGGTGTTGGAGATCACGGCTGCGAGTACATGACCGGTGGGAACGTCGTCGTTCTCGGACCGGTTGGCCGCAACTTCGCCGCAGGAATGAGCGGTGGAATTGCCTGGGTGCTCGACGAGGACGGCACATTCTCCAGTCTCTGCAACCAGGCGCTGGTCGACCTCGAACCGATGAGCGCTAACGATCACGCTGTGGTCAGACGATTGATCGAACGACACGTGGAATACACCGGCAGCACTCGGGGCACAACGATTCTCGAATCCTGGGATGAATGGTCGTCCCGATTCATCAAAGTCATGCCGCGGGAGTATCGCCGGGTGCTGGAAGCAATGTCGCGCCAGCAACAGGTGTCGGAGCAGGCCGTTCACGTCTGATCGATGAGCGGCGCACCGACCATCATCCGCGGGCAATGATGCTCGCGGGAAGCTCACGACAAGGGGGTCATGAGATGCCAGATCCGTGGGGATTTGTGAAGATCAAGAAGCAGCCAGCGATGAAACGCCCGGTCCAGATCCGGGTTCGAGACTGGTATGAGGTCTACGAACCTGCAAAGGACGATACCGTTCGATCCCAGGCTGCCCGGTGTATGGATTGTGGTATTCCGTTCTGTCACAACGGGTGTCCGCTCGGGAATCTGATCCCGGAATGGAACGATCTGGTCTATCGGGATCACTGGCAGGAAGCGATCGAGCGCCTCCACGACACGAACAACTTCCCGGAATTCACCGGCAAGCTCTGCCCGGCGCCGTGCGAGCCATCCTGCGTACTCGGGATCTGGGAAGAATCCGTCACTATCAAGCAGATCGAGATGTCGATCATCGATCATGCCTTCAACGAGGGCTGGGTTACCGCAAAGCCACCGTCGGTCCGGACGGGCAAGCGTGTGGCGGTTATCGGATCTGGCCCGGCCGGACTGGCCGCAGCTCAGCAGTTGAACTGGGCCGGGCACCTGGTGACGGTGTTCGAGAAATCGGACCGGGTCGGTGGCCTGATGCGCTACGGGATCCCGGATTTCAAAATGGCCAAGACCTTGCTGGATCGTCGCCTGGAACTCCTCGCTGAAGAGGGTATCGAGTTCGTCACCGGTGCCGACATCGGTGCGACCGTCGCGGCAGACGAACTGGTCAACGAGTTCGACGCCACTGTCCTGACGATCGGCGCGCTCAAGCACCGGGATTTGCCGATCCCCGGGCGAGAGCTCGACGGCGTTCATTTCGCCATGGACTACCTCACCCAGCAGAATCGAATCCTTGCCGGGGATGATGTGCCGGAGGGCGAGCGTATCGATGCCAGTGGCAAGCGTGTGGTGATCATCGGTGGTGGCGATACTGGAGCAGACTGCTTCGGCACCGCGATCCGTCAGGGCGCCGTAGACGTTGTCCAGTTTCAGCGCTGGCCCCAGCCACCGGAGCAACGCAAGCCGGAGAACCCGTGGCCGGAACCGCCGGAAGTCTTTCAGTATTCCCCAGCTCATGAGGAGGGCGGCTCCCGTGAGTTTGCGATTGCCACCCGGGAGTTCTCCGGGGAGAACGGCCGCCTGACGACTCTGCACGGCGCCCGCTACGAGGTGGTGCCGACCGATTCCGGCCGGCCAAAGCTCGCGGAGAAAGATGGCACCGAGTTCGAGATGCCGGTTGAACTGGTGCTGCTGGCGATCGGGTTCGCTGGACCAGAGCCGGGTGATGTCGTCTCCCAACTGCAGCTCGAGATGAGTGATCGTGGGACGATCGCGGTGGATGCTCAGCAGCAGACATCGGTGCCGGGTGTCTTCTCGGCCGGCGATGCCTCGCGGGGTCAATCGCTGATCGTCTGGGCTATCGCCGAGGGTCGCAAGGTTGCCCATCACGTCGATGAATTTCTGATGGGAGAGACGTCCCTGCCACGACCGTGGTAGTGGCGGCCTGGCAGCGGCCGTTTAACTCAACAACACCGTTTTGATTGCCCGGGGCGCATGACGCTGGATCAACTCTCCTCCTCCGATCCAGTTTCATCGCTCCGGGCGATCCCGTTTCCCCTCCCCCTCCCGTTCTCCATACCCGCAAATGGAATAGCTGTTACGGCAAGTGGTGGCATGTCCCTTGGGTTAACCAGGGGTAGAGCGTAGACGTGTTCGTCATTGCATAGCGATCAGACGCTCAACTATTTGACGCGCACCGGAGAAAGGGACGATTATGCTGCGACAGTTTATTCTGCTATTTGGCGCAACGATTCTGGCGACCGCGTTTCTCGCGGCCTGCAACGGTGATGATGGGGTCGATGATCTGGCGCCGGTCGATGACACGGTTGGACTGGACGATGATGCGACACCCGAAGGCGAGGATCCGGACCAGGGGGCAGCCCGAACAGACGATGGCGACGGCGCCGGGCAAACCGGTGGTAGTGCTTCCGATGACACGGGTGAGCTGCTGAGTGATCAACTGGACGTTGTTCTGGTCGATCATGACATCGAGATGGATTCGACTGCCGATGAGGGAATCGTCCTGTTCGCCGTTTCCAACGAGGGTGACGAAGAGCACGGCATCGAAGTTACGCACGCTGATGGAGATGACATCCTCGGAACAATAGATGTTGCGCCGGGTGAAGAAGGTCAGTTGGAGCTCGAGCTGGAATCCGGCGAGTATGTCGTTTATTGTCCTGTTGGTGACCACCGCGAAGAACACGGAATGGAAACCACACTGACGGTTGAGCCGGTCGAGGACGAGGACGAATAACCGCTCGTCTGGCTATACGCGTCAAAACATCCACCGGGGACAGGCTGCCTGTCCCCGGTTTTTCCGTGTCGCGCCGTTATGGGTTCCAGTGCCCGGTCTGAATCGCTTCCTCGATCTGCCGCGTTCGGAGCCGTTCCATCGCTGGAGCGGCTTCTGGCTCGTCTTTCAGGGCAGCGATGAAGTTGTTTCGCTGTTGAAGGTTGATCAGCCCGCTGACCACGTCTATCAGATCGATCAGATCCCGGGCGTGCTCGACCTCACCCTCCAGCCAGCCGTTTTCGCCGTCACGAAGCCAGGGAATGAGGCCCGGCAGCGGGTTGGGATCGCGCAGCTTGAGCTGAAACGGTACCGGGAGCACTGGACGATAGGTTTGCCATCGACCGGTCTGCTCCATCATCCGGGATACCCGTGCTCGTAATGCTTCGTAGGACTGCTCGGTCGGGATACAGGTCGCCCGGCCCCAGGATTCCGCTCGCTTTACCGTATGGCACGGAGTCTCCGGGAAGAATCGGTCCGCCTCGGCGGTTGCCGCGCGATCTCCGGAGATCAGTCCGATCGGAATTCCATGCTCACCCAGCCACCATGCGAGAAGGGAGAGCTCGCCGATCTGTTGCCCTCCCACGGCGACGGCCAGACCCTGACGCATTGTGTGACTGATGAACCCCTGGTCATCTCCAGCCATCGGGTGAAACCCGACCAGCATGGCCAGATCGTAGCCGGTGGAGAGATCTTCGGGAACGACGCTGATATCGTCGTCGAGCAGCTGCGGATCGATGTTCCCACCGCCTCCATGCCAGTCGATAACCGAGATCGACTGCGCCCCACGGGAGCGAGCTGCCTCCGCGATGACGTTGATCTCCGCGCAGAGCAGTTGCACGCCTTCACGATAATCATCGGTATCCCGGACACACTGCTCATAGCGATCGATGCCGGTGATGCCTTCCATATCCGCGACGATCAGCAGTCTGGACACTGGTGAACTACCCCTGACTATTTCGATGAGTCTGAACTCGCTCTCTGACGGCCGGGGCCACCTCGTTGATGAACGCTTCCAGCTTCTTCGCGTTCGGCGGGCCGATCAGAATAAAGCTGGAGAAACCGAAGTCGATTGCCTGATGAGCGAGGACATCGATCCAGAGATCGACCGGCCCGACAATCCGGATGTCGTCATCACTGGCGCCCGATTTCACTTCGTCGGAGAATTGGCCGACGCAGTTGTAGATTCGCCGGATATCCGATGGATCCCGGCCGTTTTTTCGAGCTGACTCATCGATGAGCAGACTGTTGCTGGCTGCGACCGACGGTGCCATGTAGTGCATCAGCGGAATCACCCAGCCATCGGCGGCCTGGCCGATGAGATCAAGCATTCTCGGGCCGGACGCCCCGACCCATATCTCCATGTCATGAGCTGGTTTCGGACCTCCATGAGTTCCGGCGATCTGGTGAAAGATGCCGTTGACCCGTGCATCGGCCTTGCCAGACCAGAATGCACGGCATACGGCGATGACTTCCTCCATTGCGGTGACGGTTTCGCCGGCGCTCATCGGGCTGGCCCCCATCGCCACGGCGCGGTCATGGAAGAATGGCGCCCCTCCACCGATGCCGAGTTCGAACCGTCCCCCACTAAGTTGATCCATGGATGCCGCGGCGTTTGCGACCAGTGCTGCGTCGCGCATTTGCATGTTGGTGACGTCGGGAAACACGCGTACGTTCTGGGTCTGTGCCAGCACCATCGCCATCAGTGAGTAGCAGTCGAAATGCGTCTCAATGTACGGATGATCCTGAATACCGATGAGATCGAATCCCATCTCGTCAACCATCCGGGCGGTTTGCAATGTCTTCTCGGGCTCACCGATCGCTGGATCGAGAAAGTAGCCGAACTGAAGGTCGTGGCCGTAATCGGGCATCGAGCGAGCTCCGTTCCAGGAGAGAAGTCGAACTCTGATTCTCACCTGTATCGTATACCACCCAGGTACCCAGTGAAACCGCCGCGAACGGAATACTCGTTCAGGGTTATGTAAAAACTAAAAAGGCGTATCTACTGGAACGACGTAGGCTGTTCTGACTCGATCAGGGGTTCGAGATCTGTGGGTTTGCCTCAGGGGCGAGGTCACTGGCCTCTGCGGGATTCTGTCGGCGCCCACGCAAGAGCCTCGATGAGTTGCCCAGAATCCCGATATCCGGC
>SLFF01000342.1 GCA_007124395.1 Thermomicrobiaceae bacterium
CCTTTGCGGAACAGGAGTGTTTCGGAAGAAACTGTTGCATTGCTGAATTGACCAGTGATTGCCGCAAGGACTTGAATGGTGGGGGAGTGGATGGTGGGCGGGGACTAACGGGCCTCATCCCCTGACCCCTTCTCCCAATACTGGGAGAAGGGGAGAGGTTCGAAGGGTGTCCCCCTACTCGTACCGCAGGGCATCGGCGATCGACACGCGGGACGCCTGTCGAGCCGGGATCCAGGCCATGATCAGCGACGCCACGAAGGCAATTCCCGCGAACAGGAAGACCATGCCCCACGGGATCATGAACTCGATGTTGCCCATATCTGCAAGCTCATCACTGGTCATCAGTTGATAGGCCAGCCAGAGCGCCAGCACCGTACCGGACAGCACACCCAGAATCGTGATCATCGCCGATTCGATCAGGAAACTGGCGGATACCATCGACCGGCTGTACCCGATCGCCCGGAGCATCCCGATCTGCTGGCGACGTTCCACCACCGAGCGGAATGACACCACGCCAAGGGCCGCGATGCCGACCACAAGGCCAAGCGCCATGAAGCCCTGCACCAGGTAGATGAATCCCCGGTTGATCGCCAGCTGCTCGTCCAGAATATCCTGCATGGAATCTGCCTGGACGCCGTACTGAATCAGCGCACTCTGCATCTCTTCGGCGAACTCGGTGTGATCCACACCACTCTCGGTGCGAACCAGGTACAGGTAACTGGTCGGCTCTGGGTAGATCTGGGAGAACGCTTGTTCACTCATGAACAGACCCCAGACCATGGTGACGGTCTGATCGACCACCCCGATGATCGTGATCTCTTCACTGCCGCCGTTCATGAGCGATCCGACTTCGACCTGAACCGGATCGATGACCCCGTCAGTTGGCTCGACACCCTCGAGCTGGAAGCTGGGGCCGCCGAGCGAAACCGAGCCCTCCATCGGGATCGCGAAGGCATCGATCACCGCCAGGCTCGGATCATCCGCCACCGCCTGCCAGACCTCTTCATCGGTCTCGTAGCCCTCTGCCCGATACTGGAGCGGCATCCGGCTTTCGAGCAGGAACTGGTCATCGACACCCCGGATGGTATATCCACCCCACTCGTCGTCACCCGACATCCGAACCCGGGAGCCACCGAAGCCAATCGTTGATACCTGGGCCATCGCCTCGATCTGGCCGGTATCAACATCGCCTTCTGCCAGCGCAGCTTCCAGATCATCGATCGGGTTGACCGGCCCCTGCTCCAGCTGGATATCCCAGCCTGCCGAGGCATCATCGCCGGTAAACAGCGACTCGAAGTTCGAGTTGATCGTCGCCATCGCCACCAGCGAGAAGATGATCAGGCTGAACATGGCGATCGTCATCCCGGTACGTCCACGGCTCGCCAGCGGGTAGGCCACCGCGGTCTTGACCGCGGGCAGCCAGCGACTGAATGTCTGACCCAGGAAACTCACCAGGCTGGTCAGCACGGTTGCGTTCCAGACAATCAGCACGGTGGACGACGCGACCATGAAGATCCCGGAAATGAAGAACATCTCAAGATCACCAGACATACCCTCAGGCTCGATATAGGCCACCCACTCCCACGGCAACACCCAGTAGAGCAGGACCAGGCCAGCTGCCAGTGAGTAGACGAGGCGAGACGAGAACCCGAACCGGCGCAGGATCACCGCCAGGCTGAGCGGAATGATAGAGATACCCATGGTGTACAGCGCCATGCTGCCACTCTCGGCACCACCCCAGAGCATCAAGGCGCCGAGCAGAATCCCGATGATCCCCAGAATGAGGAACTTGCGGCTTTCCCGCTCCTTAGGTTCTTCGGAGATATCCCGGATCGCCGAGACGATATTCAATCGGCTGATTCGCCAGGATGAGATCACGATCGTCACGAAGGTGATCACCACGCCGAGTGTGTAAGCAACAACCAGGCTCTGCCACGACATTGCCGGTTCGATCTGGATGAAATCGCCGATCAGTCGAGCGATCACATCGGCGATGATCCAGGCAACGCCGACGCCGAGCGCCGCGCCAACCGCCGCCGCAGCCAGGTCGTAGGTCAGCCCCTCAGCGATGTACATCTGCGTCAACTGACGACGCTTCAGACCGACCGCCCGGGCCATGCCCATCTCGGGCTTGCGCTCGGCAGCCAGCAGCACGAAGATCAGGAAGATCAGCAGAATACCGGCTGCAATCGAGAACATCCCGAGCACGACAAACAGCGAACTGAAGGCATTGCCTGCCATCTCGGCTTCTTCGAGGCCACTCTGCTTGACGGCGTTGATGTCATACTGCGTCCCGGCCAGCAGCGGTTCGATTGCCGCCATCGCGTCGTCGGTGCGATCGGCGCCGGTCACTTCGTCGCCCTGGTTAGTCACCGCAATCAGGTTGATTTCATCACTGTCCAGACCGGTCAATTCCTGAGCATGAGCCAGCGGGACCGCGAAACCACCGGGCATGTTCGCCATCTGGACACCGGTCAGGTAGGAATCCTCACCGATCGCATAGACGGTCATCTCATGCGGCTGGTTCTGAACGAAGACCGTGAAGCTATCCCCAACGCTGAGGTTCAACGCCTCTGCCAGCGTCTCGCTGGCGACCACCTCGCCCTGGGAGAGCGCGGCGAGATCGATTGTGTTGCCGTCGAGATCTCGCAGGCCACCGAACGTCTCGATCGCCTCTGGCTCGAGGCCGGTCATCCCTGTGACGGGTTCGGCAAAGGTGCCATCTCCAACAATGGCTGGAACCCGTTCGGCGACCACCCCCATAAAGCCGTCGATCGCATCCACGTCAGCGGTCTCGGCCCGCAGATCTTCCAGCAGGCTCATGGAAACCATGCCGCCAGCCTCGGGAACGGCACCCTGTTCCATATCCATATCCGCTGCGTCGCCGGCTTCTTCGCCCCCGCGCACGATGAGTTGATCGGTCTGGCCAAGATAGTTGTAAACGTCTGCGCGAATGCTGTGGTTGAGCGTATCGCCGGTCGTCAGTGCTGCCGCAATGATCAGCGTACTCAGCATGAGCCCGACGATGATCAGCACGGTCTGCGCTGGCCGTCGCGGGATATTCCGGACTCCCATCCGGAAGATCACCCGGTTCCGCAAGAGAATCCAGGCACCGACCAGCAGGCAGAGGCCAAAGATGACCAGCAGCACGTTCATGATCGATGTCATCGGAATTCCGAAGATGTTCTCCATGGCTCTACTTACCGCCCATCACTGACGATCTCGCCGTCATGCATCTGGATAATGCGATCACACATGTCACCGATTCGTGGGTCATGCGTGACGAGGACGAACGTCTGTCGGTTTCGTTGGTTGAGATCGCGCATCAGCTTCATGACCTCGTCAGCCGTCGTCGAGTCGAGGTCTCCGGTCGGCTCATCTGCCCAGACGATCGCCGGATCGTTTACCAGCGCCCGGGCAATCGTGACTCGCTGGCGCTGTCCACCGGAGAGCTCAGCCGGCCGGTGCGTGGCCCATTCGCTCAGCCCCACCAGGTCCAGAATAGCCAGCGCGCGTTCCCGGGCTTCACGCGTTCCTGTACCACTGACCAGCAGTGGAAGTTCGGTGTTCTCCACCGCATTCAGCACCGGCAACAGGTTGTAGAACTGGAACACGAACCCCATCTCCTGGGCCCGGAAGGCTGTTCGTTTGTTATCCGAGAGGGTAGCCAGATCAGTCCCGGCAATAAGAATGCTGCCGGAATCGATCTCATCCAGCCCCGACATGCAGTTCAGCAACGTCGTCTTGCCACAGCCGGATGGCCCCATGATGGCAACCATCTCCCCGCGGTTGACCGTCAGGCTGACCCGCTTCAATGCCTCAACGCGGATCCGGCCGGTTTCGTAGGTCTTGACGACATCGGTTGTCTCGATAATCGCGTCCTGTGCATCGAGATCAACGATCACCTCATCCTTACTGGCGGTCTTCTGGCTCATAACGATCTTCCTTCCCACATTTCCCGTGGCGTCGCCGAACGGCGTTTTACTGGCAGAATCTTAGGTTTCCGGCCAGATGACCGGAATAATGCTCGCTGGTCAATATAAGGTAAGGCTAACCCCACTCCCCCGGATTACTATAGGGGATTCTTGTGTTTTGCACCATGTTCGCGAGGATGGGTCGTCCCCGACTGAATGGACAAAATGACCCTGTCCGGATGGACAGGGTTTTGGTCGGGGTCTCGGTTCTTGAGCAGATACGTGAAGCGGAAACCGGCAGGATCAGGTAACGATCACACCGTCGGTCTCTCCGTAATTGTTATCGACGAACTCATCAGCCTCAGCATCATTGATCCAGATCTCGTTGTCCACAAGATACCGGAACTGCACCCGAGAGCCACTTGGTACCACGAGCGACGTCGAGTAGCAGCCGTCCTTGCGGCGCGCCATGGGGCGGGCACTGGTGCTCCAGCCATCATGACTGCTCACCAGATGCATACTGGCCACCGGATGCTCCGGACAGTAGCGAAACGTCACCCGGCAAGTCCGTCCATTGTTATAGAAACTTCGGCGAATCATGATTCAATCCATTCTTGTCTGATCACATGCTTACTGACCAGAAGAACGCTGATCAGTGGAGTCACTCTCGTCGCCCTTATCCTGGTCCTGTGGCGTATCGTCACCTTCCGACTCGGACTGATCGTCTTCACGGTCATCGTCAGACTTCTTCTTATTATCAACTGAGGGCAGGAGCGATTCGGGATCCCGAATCGGAATGCCGACGATCGCTGGCCGCTCCTCTGGAACGCGCAATTGTCCGACCAGCAAGTGTGGATACCGGGCAACCAGAACCAGAGCACCGAAAATCGTGCGGAACACCATGATCACCGTACGGTAGGCCAGCGCGACGAACGTCGCCCGGGCCAGACCGATACCGAGATAGTTCAACAGGCCAGTCAAGCTGCCGTCGCTGACGCCATAGCCGCCCGGCACCGGCACCAGCACCCGGGCGACCGTGCTGAAGGAGTGGGCGTACAGCGCCTCGAAGGGATGCAGACCGCGCTCCGTGAGTGACAACGCCAGCACCAGAAGGATCGCCGTCGAGAGAATCGTCGCCCCGATGCTATAGAGCGACCCACCAACGAGCGTCCGGAAGTTCATCAGCACCGCGACGTATTCCCGGAAATCGTCACTCTGGGGAACCGCTCGCCGGGTCAGGCGAAAACGCCCCAGGAACGCGATAACCCGATCACCAAGCCCCCGGTTCCGGAGCACCTGCATCACGGCAATCGCGCCAATCGCCGTCAGCAACGGGATGAACAGTTGAATACTGCGCTGAGACGTCGCCACGATTGCAATGGTTGCCATCACCGACAGGGCAAAGGCGTCGGC
>SLFF01000110.1 GCA_007124395.1 Thermomicrobiaceae bacterium
AAAGGAATCGCCGAGGCGATCCGGGCACTCCGGGCGGAGCGACGCTGGACTCAGCGGGAACTCTGCCGGCAGACCGATCTCTCCCCGGCGTATCTGAGCGAGCTGGAATCTTGCCAGAAGGATGCCTCTGCGGAGGTATTGCAGCGCATCGCCGCGGCCTTCGGGTGCCCGATGGATGAGTTTCTCTGGGCCGCACTCCTGGCGATGATTCAGGGGGAGGTCCCCAACGCGGAACGACGAGCCAGCGCCATGAAACTCACGCAACTGCTCCTCGAAGCCAGCCCGGAGGGCCGAAGCGAGATCGAGCAGTTCCTGGAATACCAGGCCTGGAAGCAGACTCAGAAGAGACCGAGTACCCGGCGTTCAACACGACCGTCGCGCACACTGAAACCTGATTCGAACGATTCGATAACACCAGACTTTACGGAGGACGCATGACCACCGAGCTGGACCGAAACCAGATTCTCGTCTCGACCGCATGGCTGGCCGATAACCTGGAAACCCCAGGAATCCGGGTCATCGACTGTCGCTTCTACTTCGATCGCGACGGCCGGGAAGAGTACAACAAGGGCCACATTCCAGGTGCCCTGCATGTCGACCACAGCAAGCAATTGACCGATCCCAACCACGAGGTCGACTCGATGATCCCGCCGCCAGAGCAGGTCGAAGCGGTGATGCAGTCGCTCGGCGTCTCCAATGACACCACGATCGTCGGTTATGACGACGAAGGCGGGCACTTCGCATCCCGGATCTGGCTGATTCTGGCCCGCTACGGCGCGGAATCCCGGCTCAAGATCGTCGATGGCGGCTGGACGAAGTGGGTTCAGGAGGGTCGCCCGGTAACCACCGATGTACCGGACGTCGCACCCGGCACCTTTTCGCTGGCTGGCCGGAACCCGAACCCCGCGGTCGTCGCCTCACTCGACGATGTGCGTGAGGCCAGCCAGTCCGGAAACGCTGCGCTGCTCGATGTTCGCCGAGAGTCCGAGTTCACCGGTGAGGAAGTTCGCGCTAAACATGGTGGTCGGATCCCGAATTCGGTCCACGCCTTCTGGCACAACAATCTCAACTGGGACGGCGATCGCACCTACCGATCGACCGATGAAGTCGCGAATCAGCCGGGCCTCGGGAATGTAAAGAAGGACCAGCCGGTTATCACCTATTGCCAGGGTGGAGTTCGCGCAGCGAACGCGGCACTCGCATTGCGAATGGCCGGGTACAGCAATGTCCGTGTCTACGACGGCAGCTGGGCCGAGTGGGGCAATCGCGACGATGTGCCAATCATCACCGGAAACGACAATTCCTGACCAGAGTGTGGTCCCGAACCGCGTTCTGATCAGCGTCAGAGAGGACGGTTCGGGCTATGGTTCGAGTGCAGGACGCCAGCGAACTTATCGGCAACACACCGCTCGTCAGACTCAACCGGGTCGTCCCTGAGCAGTCCAACGTGTATGTGAAGCTGGAATCGTTCAATCCGGGCTTCTCGGTCAAGGATCGAATTGCCCGGCAAATTATTGAAGATGGCGAGCAATCGGGGCAGATCACACCGGAAACCGTGATCATCGAGGCAACCAGTGGCAACACCGGCATCGGGATCGCGGTGGTCGCTGCGGTCAAGGGCTATCGGACGATCATTACCATGTCCGCGCGCAACAGTCCGGAGCGTATCGCTCTGCTGCGAGCCCTCGGTGCCGAGGTGGTCCTGACACCGGCCGAGGACGGGACTCCGGGAGCCATCGAGGAAGCCCGACGAATCGCCGTGACAGAACCGTCAGCGTTCATGGCCAGACAGCACTGGAACCCCTCGAACCCGCTGGCCCACCATCGCACCACCGCCCAGGAGATCTGGAAAGACACCGAAGGCGACGTCGATATCTTCGTGGCGATCTTCGGAACCGGCGGCACCATTTCCGGCGTCGGCACGGCGCTGAAGGAGCACAACCCGGATATCCAGATCATCGCCGTCGAGCCGGAGGAGTCGCCAGTGCTGAGCAAGGGCGAACCCGGGATGCACGGCATTCAGGGGACCTCGCCGGGGTTCGTCCCCGAGATTCTCAACGCTGATGTGATCGATTCGATCGAGTTGATCAAGACCGAGGACGCCATCGCCATGTCCCGACGGCTGATGCGCGAAGAGGGACTGCTGGTCGGCATCTCCAGTGGAGCCAACGTCGCCGCGGCAGCTCGACTTGCCGCAAAACCGGAGAATCACGGAAAGACGATCGTCACGATCTGCTGTGACCTGGCAGAACGTTACCTGTCGACGCCGTTGTTCGAGGGCCTGACCCAGGCGGACAGGGTCGTCTGAGACTGGCTCGAACGATCACGACCCTGATGATGACGAGGACGCGGCGCCTGAGGAGGATTTCTCTGCAAGCTGCATCAAAACGACGAACAGCAGGATCAGATTGTGGCCGGTGAGATCGTCGGGATCAGAAACAACCACATACTTCGCCCGTGACCCGAACCAGTCATACTCAAGTTCCATCCCGGCAAACCGCCGCAAGCGAAACCCCAGATGATCGTAGCTCATCGGAATGTCGCCTATGCGAATCATCCGGCTGCCCATACGATCGTAGTGAACTTCTCGATCGCCAACCCATTTCAGACGACTGCCCATGTGATCGTATTCGAGATCCGTGTCACCAACCCGGCGCAACCGGCTTCCCCAGTGGTCGTACTCGAGCGGGATCTCGCCAAGCGCAATCGCCCGGCTTCCCAGCCGGTCATAGTGGATTTCGATCTCGCCAATCCGGGACAGGCGGCTTCCCAGATGATCGTAGTGCAGTTCGATTCGCAGCGCGTCATCATTATTCATCGGTCAGCTCACAATCGTCGGATGTCGGATTCGTGTCCGCCCATCGTAACTGTCATCCCTGAATCGTTTCAATTCGCACCAATTGGCAGATCTCGGTAACACCTGTGCGAATAGAGCGTTGTATTGTTTTAACCGGCAAGTAACGCCTGGTCTACTGATAGAATGACGAGACGCGAATTACGCATTTGTACGGATGAGAGTGGGTACCCACGATGAGATTGCTGAATGGTTCCAGTCGGGTCTTCATCTTCCTCGCATTGATGCTGGCTGCAACGGTTGTGCTGGCCGCCTGTGAGGACGAAATCGAAGACGCCGTCGACGACATGGCGACGCCAACCGAAGCTCCGGCTGATGATCCACCGACTCCGGAACCGGTTGAGACACCGGCGGACGTACCAGATGCCACCGATGATGCAGACGATGTCGACGAAGAGCCGACAGCAACCCCGGTGCCTGCCGAAGATCCAACTCCGGTACCGGCGGAAGAGAGCGACGACGAGGTCGACGATGGCGAAGGCAGCACCTCGCACTCGGTGCTTGTCTATGTTGTGCGCAACGAGGAGATCGGGGTGGCATCCCGGGATATCGCCGGAACGCCCGAAGTGGCAACCGGCGCGATCAACGAGCTGATGACTGGCCTGACCCCGTATGAGCACGATCTCGGGTTGAGCACAGCAATTCCCGAGGGGGCCAGACTGCTCGACGTATCCCTGCAGGATGACGGCACGCTGATCGTCGATGTCTCGGATGACTTCCAGGCCGGTGGCGGCAGCTTCAGTATGCAGATGCGTCTGGCTCAGGTGGTCTTTACTGCGACGCAGTTCGATACCATCGATCGTGTGCAGTTCCTCATCGAAGGGCAGAATGTCGAAACAATCGGTGGCGAAGGCGTGATGGTCGCTGACCCACTGACCCGAGACGATTTCGAAGACCTTTCTCCGGCGATTCTCATCGAATCTCCAACGCCGGGTGCAGAGGTCTCCAGTCCGATTCAGCTCAGCGGAACCTCCAACACCTTCGAAGCCAATATGCAGATCGAGATCATCGATGCAGCGGGATATGAACTCTATCGAGACTTCGCGACCGCGACCTCTGGTTCGGGTACCCGCGGCACGTTCGATCTCTCACTCGATGTCGATATCCAGACCGAAGGTCTGGGACAGATCATCATGTTTGAAGAATCAGCAGAGGATGGATCGCGGATCAACATCGTCGAGATCCCGGTCGACTTCCGGCAGTAGCTCACTTCTGATGGAACCCGAACGCCTCTCCTCGATCTCGGGGAGAGGCGTTTCCGTGTCTGGCCGTTGACCGCTAGCGGGTCCAGACAGTCTCGCCACCGATGATTGTCGCCTGAACCTGCAGATCCTTGATCGTCTCCGGAGAGTCGACGGGATCGCCAGACAGCACCACGAAGTCGGCATAATATCCCGGCGCAATGGTTCCCATTCTGCCCTCCTGGAAAGCCAGATAGGCTGCATCCGGGCCGAACCCGCGCAACGCCATCTCAACGTCGACCGCCTCATCAGCTCCAATTGCCTGCCCACCAGAGGTCTGCCGATTGACCGCCAGCCAGATACCCATCAACGGATCGACCTCCGTCACCGGGAAGTCTGAATGCAGCCCCCAGCGAATCCCGAGTCGAGACATCGACGCCAGCGGTTCGAGTCGGTGCGCCCGATCCGGCCCCAGGAATCGACTGATATGCCGATCGCCGAAGTGCCAGAGATGGTTGATGAAGACACTCGAGGTCACCCCGAGTCGGGCCATCCGCTCCAGCTGATCCGGGCGGGCTGTCTGGCAATGCTCGATGCGATGCCGGTGATCTGCTCCTGGATGAGCCTCCAGCGCAGCCTCGTACCCGTTGAGGATGTCGTCGATCGCAGAATCGCCGTTGCCGTGAATGGCAATCTGCAGTCCCAGCTTGTGAAAGCGCATGATCTCGGAGGACAGGAACGCCGGATCATGGATCTTGACGCCATATTCGTCCGGAGCATCGAAGTACGGCTCGGTCAGTGCCGCGGTGTATGCCTGAATAGCGCCATCCTGAAACATCTTCACCGGACCGGCGATCAGGCGTCCTGCCGGAAGACCGAGCGCAGGCCCCAGATCGCCGGCCTGCCCTTCGAGTTCAGCGTCATACAGTTCGGGAGCAACCATCATGTACGTCCGGATGGGAAGCTCTCCGGCCGCAATCATGTTGGCGTAGGCGCGAACCTCATCATAGCCACCGATGCGAGCGTCATGCACTCCCGTGATGCCCTTCGGAAGATAGTGATCCCGGGCCAGCTTCAATCCATCCTCGTACTCCGGCACGCCGTTCTGCGGCATATGTGAACTGATCAGCGACATCGCCGGGCTCTCCATGAAGACTCCGGTCGGGTAGCCATGATCATCCCGATAGATATCCCCACCGGGAATGTCCGCGGTCGACGCATCAACGCCAGCCATTTCCAGCGCCCGGGAGTTCGCCACGAGACCGTGGTAGGAGACATGGAAGATCGCGATC
>SLFF01000419.1 GCA_007124395.1 Thermomicrobiaceae bacterium
ATCAGGATTTCTATCGCTACACGCTGGTCGATGAGTATCAGGACACCAACCACGTCCAGTACCGTCTGGTGAAAGCGCTGTCTGACGGCACCCGGAACATCTGCGTTGTCGGTGATCCAGATCAGTCGATCTACGGCTGGCGACAGGCCGATATACGGAACATCCTCGATTTCAAGCGTGATTATCCGGACGCCACCGAGGTCCACCTGGAGCTGAATTACCGCTCCACCAGCTCGATCGTCGGTGCTGCGGACAGCATCATCAAAGCGAACCGGCAACGCATCGAGCGCGATCTCAGAACCGAGAACGATGCCGGCGACAAAATCCGGATTCACGAGGCCTACGATGAAACGCAGGAAGCGTCGTTCGTGGTCAATGAGATCCGACGGCTCGTGGGCACCGGTGACGTCCGTTATCAGGATTGCGCGGTAATGTATCGCACCAACGCGCAGAGCCGGGCGCTGGAAGAGGCGTTTGTCCGGAGCGAACTGCCGTACCAGATCGTTGGCGGTACACGCTTCTACGAGCGCAAAGAGATCAAAGATGCGATGGCCATTCTCCGGATCATCGCTAACCCGCAGGACGGAGTCAGTCTCCAGCGCATCCTGAACAATACGAATCTCGGCAAAGGTATCGGGGCCAGAACGCTCGAGTTGCTCAACAGCTGGGCCACGACCAACCAGCGTTCTCTCTACGACGCCATCGAGGCCGCCGCCGGGCAATCTCATCTGCCTCCGCCCGAGATCAACAACCGGGCGACGAACCTGCTCTACGTCGTCCATCAGACGATCATGAAGCTGATCGATCAGAGCACGCAGGTCCATCTCTCGAAACTGTTCGATATCGCGATCGAGGAGACCGGTTTCGCCGCTCAATTCCGGGAAACCGTGGATCCGGACATGATGGAGCGATGGGAGAACTTGCTCCAGCTTCGCGGTGTGCTCACCGGATACGACGAGCTCCGCGAAGAGATTGCCCTGGAGACGTTTCTCGAAGAGTCTGCGCTGGTCGCCGGGCAGGACACACTGGTCGATGATGAAAACCAGGTCACGCTCATTACGCTGCACGCGGCCAAAGGGCTCGAGTTCCCGGTCGTCTTTCTGATCGGTGTTGAAGAACGAATCCTGCCCCACGCCCGGTCGATCGATGCACAGTCGGAAAACGAGATCGAAGAAGAGCGTCGCCTGTTCTACGTCGGTGTTACCCGGGCCATGCAGAAGCTCTACATCACCTACGCATTCCGCCGGGCTATGTATGGGCAATCGGACGTCACGATCCGCTCACGATTCATCGAATCGATTCCGCCGGACCTTCTCGAGTTGCCGGCACAGAAGCCATCCCGAGCCTCACGAACTGCATCATGGGCACCGATGGAAGATCCGGGCCCGCGAAGCTTTGGTCGCGGAACGCCACAGCCAGAAGCGCCAGCCGCGGAGGTTCCCAAACTCAATCCGGGCCAGCGTGTATTCCACAACCGGTTTGGCGATGGAACGGTAACCGAGGTAAGAGACCGACATGGCGATCAGGAGGTCACCGTGGAGTTCAAACGTCATGGCCAGAAACGACTGGTAGCCAGTCTGGCCAACCTCACGGTCGATTGAGCAGGCGCTCTGCTCGAGTAATCCGGAGTTCGGACGAATCAACCAGGAGGACAGCACAATGAACGATTCGAAGTGGGTGTATCTATTCAACGAAGGAAGCGCCGATCAACGCAACTTGCTGGGCGGCAAAGGCGCGAACCTCGCCGAGATGACCAACGCCGGACTTCCGGTTCCGCCTGGATTCACCATCACTACTGATGCCTGCAACACCTACATCGAACTCGATCGTGCCTATCCTGATGGCCTCTGGGAACAGACCGAAGCCGCGATGTCGAAGCTCGAGGCCGAGCTAGGCCGCTCGTTCGGCGCTTCGGAAACGCCGCTGCTGGTCTCGGTTCGCTCCGGTGCCCGATTCTCGATGCCCGGCATGATGGATACGATTCTCAACCTCGGTCTCACCGATGAATCAGTCGAGGGGCTGGCAAGAGAGGCCGACCCACGGTTCGCCTATGACTGCTATCGCCGACTGGTTCATATGTTCGCGCACGTCGTTCTCGGGCTGGACGACGAAGCCTTCGAGGACGTTCTGGACAACCACAAACGCAAAGCCCGGGTGAATAACGATTACGAACTGACCGCCGAGCACTTGCAGAGCGTGGTGCGTGACTACAAACAGATCGTGCTGGATCAGGCCGGCGAACCATTCCCGAATGATCCACGGGAACAGCTCAACAAAGCGATCACCGCGGTCTTCGATTCCTGGAACAACCGCCGGGCCACCGACTATCGCAACCACCACGGCATCCCTCACAATCTCGGGACCGCCGTCACTATTCAGACGATGGTCTACGGAAATATGGGTGACGACTGCGCCACCGGCGTCGCCTTCACCCGGAACCCAAGCACGGGCGAGAAGAAAATCTTCGGTGAATTCCTGACCAACGCTCAGGGCGAAGATGTCGTCGCCGGCGTTCGTGACCCGCAACAAATCGCCGGGATGAGCGAGGTTCCAGCCATTGCGCCAGCGTACGAGCAGCTACAGAGGATCGCCGACCGGCTCGAGGAACACTACCGGGATATGCAGGATCTGGAGTTTACAGTCCAGAACGGCCAGCTCTACATGCTCCAGACGCGCACCGGTAAGCGAACCGGCGCCGCCGCGGTGAAGATCGCCATCGACATGGTCGACGAAGGACTGATCGACCAGACGGAAGCAGTGCAGCGCGTCGAGCCGGATCAACTCGACCAACTCCTGCATCCACGGATCGACGCGGACGCAGAGAAGAATGTCTTTGCCACCGGGCTGCCGGCAAGTCCCGGCGCGGCGTCCGGCAAGGTCGTATTCGACGCTGACGAGGCGAAAGAGATGGCGGACGATGGCGAAGTGGTGATTCTGGTCCGCATGGAGACATCACCCGACGACTTCCACGGCATGCTGGCGGCTCAGGCCGTTCTCACGGGTCGCGGCGGCATGACCTCACACGCGGCCGTGGTTGCCCGCGGGGTCGGCAAGCCGTGTGTCGTCGGCGCTACCTCGCTGACCGTCGACTACGACAAGCAGGAGCTCCGCACGGGTGGCGTAACCGTCAAGAAGGGTGAATACATCACCCTGGATGGTGCCAGCGGCGAGATCATGCTCGGCAGAGTGCCGACGATCGAACCCGAGATGAGCAATGACCTCTCCCGCCTGCTCGGCTGGACCGATCAGATTCGAAGGCTCGGAGTCCGGGCCAACGCGGACACGCCGGACGATGCCATGAAAGCCCGTGAACTCGGTGCCGAAGGAATTGGTCTCTGCCGCACCGAGCACATGTTCTTCGCTGGCGAGCGCATCTGGGCGATGCGGGAGATGATCGTCGCCTCCACCCATGAGGAACGGATTGCCGCCCTCAAGAAACTGGAACCGATGCAGCGGGAAGATTTTGCGGGCATCTTCCGGGCGATGGACGGCTATCCGGTAACGATCCGGACGCTCGATCCACCTCTGCATGAGTTCCTGCCGAACACTCCCGAAGGAATTGTCGAACTTGCCGAAGACATGAACATCTCCGAGAAAGAGCTGGTCACCAAGATCTCCGCGCTCGAAGAATCGAACCCGATGCTCGGTCACCGGGGCTGCCGGCTGGGAGTCACCGATCCAGAGATCACCGAGATGCAGGCACGGGCGATCTTCGGCGCGGCCATGGATTGCGCTCGAGAGGGAATTACGGTTCACCCGGAGATCATGATCCCGCTGGTGAGTGATGTTCGCGAACTGCGCCGCCAGCGTGAGGTTGTCGATCGGGTTGCCGAACTCTTCTTCTCCGAGAACGAATTTCGCGTCACCTATTCCGTGGGAACCATGATCGAACTGCCCCGGGCATGCCTGACCGCTGATGAGATCGCGGCCGAAGCCGATTTCTTCAGTTTCGGCACCAACGATCTCACCCAGACGACCTACGGGCTGAGTCGCGATGACGCAGCCCGATTCCTGCACTTCTACGTCGACAAGGCGATCTACGACGATGATCCATTCCAGGTCCTGGATCAGAAAGGCGTCGGACGCCTCGTGGAGATCGGGACCGATCTTGGCCGCAAGACGAAACCCGATCTGAAGGTGGGAATCTGTGGCGAGCATGGCGGGGAGCCGTCCAGCGTCGCCTTCTGTCATAACCTGAAGCTGGACTACGTTAGCGCGTCACCATTCCGGGTGCCGATCGCCCGCCTGGCGGCAGCCCAGGCAGCAGCCGGAGAACACGAGCGAGATCGATAGCTCGCTACTCCATAGCCTCGCCCGATTCACGATGACGCACCTGTTGAACCGCTGCATCCTGGCGGCGGTTCAACACATTCGATCGAGTCACCGGGTATTCGGCCACTCGATCGATTCTTCGCAGGTCAGCCGGCATCCGCTTCAACTCTCGCGAGAAGGTTTCCCGGGCCTCGAGCAACGAACTATGCACCATCTGTCTCCCCGATCGCATAACCGGCTGAAGCAGCGGTTCCCAGCGATCTCCGGGCCACGGCTCATCGCGGGTGGCGATCACGTCGCGCTGTGGCGTGCCATCGCGATCGGTGGCGCGCCAGACCTGTTTCGGCCCGACTAGCGAGATTTTCCCGGTGCTGAGTTTGAGTCGGCCCTGTCCGGCGTACTCCACGAGCTTGTAGGCCATATCGAGTGTCGGAGCATCGACTGAATTGCCGATCTGCGTGCCGACCCCGTAGCTGTCGATTGGCGCTCCGGCAGCGACGAGCTCGCTGATCGAATACTCGTCCAGACCTCCACTGGCGATGATCCGCACGCCGGTCAGCCCCGCATCATCGAGCATCCTCCGGACCTGGACGCTCAACTCGCCGATATCCCCGCTATCGAGGCGAACCGCTCCAACCCGGGTACCGCTCGCTTCTGCCTCTTTCGCCACCTGAATCGCGTGTTCGGCGCCGCGAATCGTGTCGTAGGTATCGATCAGCAGCGTCACCGGCCCGGGAAATGTATCCCGGAACACCCGGAAGGCATCCAGCTCTGATGGTCGAGATTCCACGAAGGAGTGGGCAACGGTTCCTGCCACAGGCATACCGTACTGCTGGCCCGCCAGTAGATTGCTGGTTGCGTTGAACCCGGCAATGTAGGCCGATCGCGCGGCAATCAGGCCGGCCTCGATACCGGCGATGCGACGCAATCCAAACTCGAGCAGCGAGGCATCCCCGGCCGCAATCCGGCAACGAGCCGCCTTGCTGGCTACCGTCATCGCATAATGAAGCGAATTGATGACCAGCGTCTCTGC
>SLFF01000249.1 GCA_007124395.1 Thermomicrobiaceae bacterium
CTGTCTCAACGAGGGACCCGGTGAAATTGAAGTACCCGTGCAGATGCGGGTGACCCACGGCAGGACAAAAAGACCCCGTGGAGCTTTACTCTAGCTTGCCATGGTGCGTGGGCCGGATCTGTGCAGGATAGGTGGGAGGCTGTGAAGCTATGTCGTCAGGCATAGTGGAGCCGCTGGTGAGATACCACTCTGGTTCGGCTAGCGCACTCACCCTGACCCGTAAGCCGGGCAGGGGACCGTGGCTGGTGGGGAGTTTGACTGGGGCGGTCGCCTCCGAAAGCGTAACGGAGGCGTTCAAAGGTGCCCTCAGGCTGGATGGCAATCAGCCGGAGCGTGCAACGGCAGCAAGGGCGCTTGACTGCGAGGCCGACAAGCCGAGCAGGGACGAAAGTCGGACGTAGTGATCCCACGGTACCGTGTGGAAGGGCCGTGGCTTAACGGATAAAAGCTACCCCGGGGATAACAGGCTAATCGTGCCCAAGAGTTCACATCGACGGCACGGTTTGGCACCTCGATGTCGGCTCGTCGCATCCTGGGGCTGGAGGCGGTCCCAAGGGTTGGGCTGTTCGCCCATGAAAGCGGCACGCGAGCTGGGTTCAGAACGTCGTGAGACAGTTCGGTCTCTATCCGCCGTGGGCGTAAGAAGGTTGAGGGGGTCTGGCCCTAGTACGAGAGGACCGGGCTGGACGAACCGCTGGTGTACCAGTTGTCGCAAAGGCGGCACCGCTGGGTAGCCACGTTCGGCAGGGATAACCGCTGACAGCATCTAAGTGGGAAGCCCGCCCCAAGAAGAGCCTTCTCGCTCAGAAATGAGGTAAGACCCCGGGAAGAAGACCCGGTTGCGAGGCGGCAGGTGGAAGGCTGGTAACAGACCGGAGCCGAGCCGTGCTCATGGTCGAGGGCGAATCCGATAGCCTGTTTGCGCTGGCAACTCAGGCCAGCACAGCACAGCAGGGCTCGAAGAACTGAAACTCGTAGAGTCAGGGTTTGAGCACACAGACACGAATGAAGAACTGACACACATTGACCGATGCGTGTGATCTCGTTGCAACTGCCTTACGCAAAGCGTGAAGACTGCCAAGTGAGCAGTGAGAGTATGATGAAGCACAGGAGACCGGAGACGGTGAACTGGCGGGATGTGCGCGTGGCCGAGAGCGACGTCGATTCCACCCCGTTCCATCCCGAACCGGGTCGTGCCAGGCGTCAGCGCCGGAGAGTACTGCGTGGGTAACTGCGTGGGAGGCGAGGCCGCTGCGCGCACATCCCGCCAGGTCACAGATGTTGACCGGGATCCTGACGTCTTATCTGAACACTGACTTATGACGCACGATCTTTACGTCCTCCGTTTCTGTTGGCGCACCACTATCGCGGGGTGGAGCAGTGGCAGCTCGTCGGGCTCATAACCCGAAGGTCGCAGGTTCGAATCCTGCCCCCGCTACCATCTAACAAATGTCATTTGACCCTTTCCCTCTCACGGGAAGGGGTTTTTTGTTTTAACTGATGTCTCGAAATCTGCTGACTTTTCCAGTATCTCCATTATTGGCTCGTGGTTATGCCGGTGAAATGACCGCTGCGGGCTTGAATGCTTCCTGGGGCACGCCAAGTTGCTCAAGGCGGTCTGCGGCTAACTTCGCTCCCCCTTCCGTTGCAAGCTGGTTCGCGAATCGCTTGGCTGCTGGACGGAGCTCCCGGGCCCGTCGGACGGCATCACGCAATGAGGTTGGGTTGAGCCGGCGACGTGGTAGATAGACTCCGACCCCAGCGTGCTCTGCCCTCCGCCCTACCTCATGCTGATCTCGACCGAACGGAATGACGACGACGGGTACGCCACTGGCCAGAGCCTTCTGTGTGGCACCCATTCCGCCGTGGGTAATGGCGACCTCCGTGTGTGCGAGTATGGGCGTGTGCGGGATAAACTCCTCGACCCGGCCGTTTGGAGGAACATCGAACGTATGAACTCCTGCTGGCATGGTCGCGACGACTTCGACTTGCTCTTCGGCGAGGCCAGCAAACGCTGTCTGGACGAGGCTTGCATCATCCTGGAACTCAGACGATGTGGTTACCAGCACGATCGGACGTTCTAACTGGGCCAGCCATGACGGCGGCACGGATTCAGGCTCCCAGTTGAGGGGGCCGACCATCCACCAGCTGTCCGGCCAGTGGCTCCTGTGGTACTCGAAGTGCTGCGATGTGAAGTACAGCGTTAGCGGTGGTCGGGTCATCATGTCGTAGGCGTCACGGACTGCGTTCAGTTCCAGTTTCTGTCGTGCCTCATTGAGTGGAGGAAGCAATGTTCGCTCCAGTGCGCCGAGCAGTAACGGCCGCAGGATCCAGTTTCGAAGTCTGCCCAGAGGGCCGTTCCACGGCTTGAGCCCGGGGCCGAAGGGCGGTACTTCCGCGGAAGGCAACGGCGTGGGATAGGGTAGAAAGCTTGCCCAGGGACCGCCCCAGTGTTCTGCAGCAGCAGCGGCTCCCCAGGTATTGGCATCCACGAGCAAGATGTCTGGAGACGCTAGAGCCAGGATCCGTTCGAGCTCAGGGATCTCCAGTTCCGCACGTCTGGCGAACACCGCAACGGATCGTTTGAGTGCTTCTTGCGGCGTTCTCGTTCCAAAGTCGTTATGATGCAATTTCTCGATGGCGGGGTCGATTGCTTCGGCCCGTATACCCAGAGCCCGCAGGCGCTCGACTTCGCTTGCCAATGTCCAGACGCTGACATCATTGCCGCGCTCCTGCAGTTCGAGCAGGATTGGCACGATCGGGTAGAGGTGACCGCGAGCGGGTGACGTGTACGCAACGAGTTTCATGACAGTACTCCTTCAAGTAGCTCCTTCAGCGCCAGTTCCGTCTGACGTCGCGACAACCCGCGATGTTGCCGCAACAGGTGCCATGAATAGACGTCGCATACGGTCACTAGCTGTGCGTGGCGCCGTTCACGTGCGACACCTTCGAGTTGGTCCAGCCACGGGGCGAAAACCGTGCGGACCCATTGATCGTGAAAGCGTTTCCCATTGGCAGTTACCTCGGCAAGGGCCTCAACCCGGGTTTCCTGCCGGAGCAAGTGCATGGCGATGTTGCCGAACTCTTCGTAGTGGTCCACAAGGTTGGCAACCGCTCCAGAGATATCCCCGACAGGAGCACGACCGCGCTGTTCAGCAACTTCTTCCAGTTGACTCTGGGCCACGGCACTGACCAGATCCTCTTTCGACCCGAAGCGGCGGATGACGGTCTGGACGGTGACGCCGGCATGGTCCGCGATCGAATCGAGGGTTACTTCATCAAAGTGTGCAGCCGTAAAGCGTTCCAGCGCGGCACTAAGGATCCGCTCTCCGGTATTCTTCGCGGCCTCTGCCCTGGCTCCCATGCGGTACGCGCGAGTCAAGGAATTACTCCCGGGTTATCGTCGGCAAATTCATGTTAATGACACTAACACAGAAGTAGAGGGTTGGCAAGACCCTCCGATCATCTGAAGAATGACATCGACTGGCAGCCAGATGATCAAGCTGTCTCGATAGATCGCCATACCATGGACATGCCGAAAACCGGAACCTGCAGTGCTGCAGATCCAGGTTCATCAAACTGTGGGGAAGGTGCCAGCCAGTCTGGAGATCAGTCGTCGCCCAGTACCTGCTCTCTGGCGGCTGGCCTGTCGCAAGGCTCGTTCGACTGACTCCACGTCCCGTACAGCGCCGGTATCAGCCGAGGTCGCCATTGCCGCATAGGCTCTGAGAGCGGCGGTGACTTTGCGTGGACGATGTTCCAGAGGCAGGTAGCCGTGGCCGTCCTCGATGACTCGCCGCCGCCGATCCAGCTCTGCGTCGTCGACTTCAAGGGTGATCGAGCGGTTCGGGATGTCGATCATGTCGCTATCCTCGACCAGGGCGATCTCTCCGCCTGATGCCGCCTCTGGGGAGACGTGTCCGATCGAGAGTCCGGAGCTGCTGCCGCAGAATACCCCGGGCACCAGGGTGCAGTCTGTCTTTGTACCCTTGCAACGATTTCCCCGCTTGAACCACTAACACGTTGATGAAGCAGGAACACCGCCAAACCGATCTTCGGTCCAGGCTATCAGCTCGCCTGGCATAGCTGAAGGTTCCTCTAGCACGCTCAGGTGTGTGAATCCTGGATACGCGCGAAAATCCAGGTCGTAACCGGCAGCGCACTGGTCAGCGACCCATGATTCCGTGATTGCGATCGAAATAATTTCATCGGCGTCGCCGGCGGCTACGAGGAGGGGAAAACGCATATCCGCGGACGGAGTATTCTCCCGCAAGCGGTCACCGAATCGGCTGCTGGAGACATCGGTGGCCAGAATGCTGTCTCCGCCGGATCCCGCGATCACTGAGGCCAACAGGGAGGAACTTGGCACGCATCGCTGCGCCGCCTCTCGGACCATTTCGTGTGCACCAGGACGCACATTCTCGTCGAAACTCACGTCGTCATAGGTATTGCTGTAGGCGGTCAGTCCCAGCGATACGAGGATTGAACCGCCAGCGGAGTGCTCAATCGACTGGACGAGCGATACCGGATCAGTTACCGGCGCGATTGCGGAGACTCCGTCGATTGCCAGGTCTGGTGCGTAGTCTTCAGCAAGAAGGCCAGTCCACAAGGCGGCGTGACCACCTTGTGAATGCCCCCACACCACCGCCTGCTCCGCAAGCGATACATCCGAGAGTTGGTAGGCAGCTCGCAATGCGTCCAGTGATGAATGCGCTTGCCCCGTGCCGATCAGGAACGGAGTGTTCCCCTCGGTTCCCATCCCAAAGTAGTCCGATGCGACAAGCACCCATCCGTTTTCCAGCAACTCAGGAACTGCCGGGATGCCGGATGTCACGTCATCGAACATCGATGGAGCGCATTGGCGTTCGATTCCAGCGGTGCCATGCGTCCACAATACCGCTGGACGAGGCTCTGGCGGTCGGTCAGCGGATGCAAGTACAAACGCGCTCCCGACCGCCGGCTCACCGAGAGAGGAGGTCGTGCTATAGAGGATCAGCCATCCTTCCGAATTTTCCGGAAGTTCACGGTCAAGAGTTTCGGTTCGAAGCAGGACGCCCGGGGTGTCTGGTATCTCGTCAGGTGTATCGTAGAATGCGCTTACTTCATCGAATTCACTGCGGAACGTCACGCTCAGCGCGAGCAATGCAACCGCGATAATCAGTGCCCCAATTCGGGTTACGACCTTAAAGCCAAGTCGCAACCGACCACGTGACGCTGGAGTGGGTGTGGGTGGAGTCTGCCCTGCGTTTCGCCAATGCTGGATACTCGAGAACAGTTGCGTAAGACCAAAGAGAACCGTGCGTGCACCGAACAGCACGGCTACGACAAAAATGGTCAAGTCGGGCCAAGCCAACGCCAGAACACCGAAAATGCATGAGCTCCCGCCGCCGATGAAGTCGGCAACAGGTTCGTCCAGCCTTCCCGTTATCGCCTTGACGATGTCGATGGCACCATTTACGACCAGGACCACACCCACCAGAATCGCAAGTGCTTCGACTCCCAGATTTGGCCATACCAGTACCACGCTGCCAAGCAAGATCCAGACAACACCAAAGAGCCGCCGATACGCCGATCGCTCGTCGGTCGATACAAGCATCAATGTGCCGGTGACTATTGCGATCAGCCCGACAAGCAGGATAAGAACCTCGGCTGACCTGAACGGTCGAAACGTCAGTGCAACACCGAGGACAACGCAGACCAATGACAGAACAATCACTGCCCACAGTGGAATGCGAGCCGTGAACCGATCGAGGTTGGGTGATCCCAGCATATTGCCCCCTGGCCGTTACACTCGGCACCAGAACAGCCTGTCGACCTGGCAAAACAGCAAGGATCGGCGAATCTGTCCTGTTGTGTACATATTGACGCAGCAAACACGATCGGGCGAAATATTTGCTTCTTTGTTGTTATCACTCTACTGCATGGGTTCGAGTTCCATCAAGAGCGTAATGTGGAGTGGAGCTCAGCTTTTTCACTGATAGTCAGCGTCACAAGCTAAAGATGAGAAGACGCCAAGGTCCTGGCCTCTGTGGCCGATGTATTTCGTCAGAGACCAGGTCAATCCTGACTCCCTTTTCCCTCCAAATGATGTCGTGGCGCATCCCGGAAAGATACTACTGCAGGTGCAGTGCAATTGGTGCGTCGCACCTGCAGCAGGAAACTCTGGTGGAGATCAGTCGTCGCCCAGCACCTGCTCTCTGGCGGCCGGTGCATTGGCCTGTCGCAAGGCTCGTTCGACTGAATCCACGTCCCGTACTGCGCCAGTATCAGCCGACGTCGCCATCGCGGCATAGGCTCTGAGCGCGGCGGTGACTTTGCGTGGACGATGTTCCACGGGCAGATAGCCGTGGCCGTCCTCGATGACTCGCCGCCGCCGATCCAGCTCTGCTTCGTCGACTTCAAGGGTGATCGAGCGGTTCGGGATGTCGATGTCGATCATATCGCCATCCTCGACCAGGGCGATCTCTCCGCCTGATGCCGCCTCTGGGGAGACATGCCCGATCGAGAGTCCGGAGCTACCCCCTGAGAATCGACCGTCCGTCACCAGCGCGCAGACCTTATCCAGCGCGCGTCCCTTCAGGTAGGAGGTCGGATACAGCATCTCCTGCATACCGGGACCGCCTCGGGGACCTTCGTAGCGGACCACGATCACGTCGCCGGGCTTTACGCGATCGTCGAGGATCGCTTCCACGGCTGCTTCCTGGGATTCAACGACGACTGCCGGCCCACGGAATTTCAGAATTGATTCATCCACACCGGCCGTCTTCACCACGCTACCCCGGCGGGAAATATTTCCGTAGAGGATTCCCAGTCCACCGTCTGTGGTGTAGGCGTGTGCAACATCGCGGATGCAGCCGTTTTCGGCGTCGGTGTCGAGGGATTCCCATCGCTCGGACTGGGAGAATGCGGTTGCGGAGCGTTTGCAGCCGGGCGCGGCATGGAACAGCTCTACGGCTTCCGCGGAAGCACTACCGCTCCGGATATCCCAGGTTTTCAGCCATTCCGACAGTGTGCGGGAATGGACGCTGGAGACGTTCTCGTTGAGCAGTCCGGCTCGCCAGAGCTCTCCCAGGATCGCCGGAATGCCGCCAGCTCGATGCACGTCTTCCATCAGGTAGGTGCCACTCGGGGCGACCTTGCAGATGCAGGGAATGCGCCGGGAGAGCTCGTCGATGTCATTGATTTTGAAATCGATGTCGCCTTCCTGCGCGGCGGCCAGCAAATGGAGGATGGTGTTGGTTGAGCCACCCATTGCGATGTCCATGGTCATGGCGTTTTCGAAGGCCGAACGGTTGGCAATCGATCGTGGCAGAACGCAATCGTCATCGTCTCGATAGTAGCGACTGGCGATCTCCATGACGGTGCGTCCAGCAGCCTCGTAGAGCTCTTTTCGGGCGGTGTGCGTGGCGAGCGTGGATCCGTTGCCCGGCAGCGCCAGTCCGATCGCCTCGGCCAGGCAGTTCATCGAGTTTGCGGTAAACATGCCGGAGCACGAACCGCAGGTGGGGCAGGCAGCCTCTTCGATCAGGGCCATATCATCGTCACTGACCTGCGGAGAAACGGCCTCGGACATCGCGGTAATCAGATTGAGGCGCTTGCGGACGGTTCCGTCGACCAGGACCGCTTCGCCACCCTCCATCGGGCCACCGGAGACGAAGACTGTGGGGATATTCAGCCGCATTGCCGCGTTGAACATCCCGGGTGTGATCTTGTCACAGTTGGAAATGCAGATCATTGCGTCGGCACAGTGGGCATTGACCATGTACTCGACGCTATCGGCAATGATGTCACGGGATGGCAGTGAATAGAGCATGCCATCATGCCCCATGGCAATACCGTCGTCGACGGCGATGGTGTTGAATTCGCGCGGGATGCCACCGGCAGCGATCACGCTCTCGGAGACGACCTCGCCGACTGGCTTGAGGTGGGTGTGACCCGGGACGAACTGGGTGTATGAGTTGGCGATCGCGATGATCGGCTTCTTGCCGATGTCGCCCCCAGCGACACCAGATGCCCGCATCAGCGAGCGGGCGCCGGCCATGTTTCGTCCGTGAGTAACTGTTCGAGACCTCAACGGTGGCATAGCAGTATTTCTCCCTGTAATTCAGATTCCTGGCGTCTCCCGAAGCCAGAACATAACGTCCGGGCGGGATGCGATAGTCTAGCAGACTGATGAATTGGCTGTCATGGTCGAGGATTCGCATTGCGAGGCTGTAGCGAGGATACTTCGCACGGGACGAAGGTCGAACAGGTGAGCGATCACTCAGATGCAGATAGGGAAGATCAATGCGTGTGACGGAGATGGATGTTCTGTTCGCCTATAACGGCTGGGCAACGGCCCGGATTCTGGCCGCGGCGACGTCGCTGTCGGACGACGACTTCGTTCGTACGGATGTCGTGCCGGTGTCGTTTGGCAGTTTACGCGGCACGCTGGTCCACATACTCGATGTCGAGCGAGGAACCCGGTTACGCCTTTCCCGGAACGTCACCGCGCCACCGGTCAGTGACGAGCAATTTACCTCGGTTGCGCAGATCACACAGGCGATGCGTGCCGAAGCCACCGCAATGAAGGACTATCTGATCGGGCTGGAGGACGAGCACATGGATAGCCACGTATCGCTTCCCGATGGTGCGTCGTTCACCTACTGGCAGCTACTGATGCACATGCTGCATCACTCGGGACAGCATCGGAGCGAGGCCGCTGTGTTGCTTTCTGCGCTGGATTGCTCGCCGGGCGAGCTCGACTTCCCGGTCTTTCTCCGAGAAACGCGTTCATGATTTGCTTGCTGACAACCGACAAGTGAGGCGCGGGTGGGGACTATCGAGGCTGGTCAGGGTGGAATTTAGATCTTGACCGGATCGGGTGGCGGATCTTCAATTTCAGGAAGTTCTTCGTCGATTGGCTCCAGGGATTCCAGCACTTCCGCAAGCGTCTTTCGTTTGACAGGTCGTATTATCAATTGGCCTGCCACTTTGAAGATTTCGGCCTCTTCCCCCGGAAGTTCGAACTCCGGTGGAAGCTTGATTGTCTGACGATCGCCGAGCCGAACGATCTTGATGTGATGTCGTGTCGTCAACTTTGCTTCCATTCTGAACGAGGCCGGGTTGGCGTGCCTCTGGACCTTCCGGCAAGTATATCCTGCCTTGCGCGAAGGGCGCGTTCAATGCGATATTAGCGGTGATACTGGCATCATGAGTGCGGAATGACCGTAGTGCATGCGATGCATCCAGATAATCGAAATTCAAGGGAGGTACGAGCGGTGACGGTAGCAAAAAACGTCGAGCAGCTCAATAAAATTGCCCGCGATCTCGTGGCACCAGAGAAGGGTATTCTGGCAGCTGACGAAAGCACCAGTACGATCAAGCGACGGCTGGACGCGATCAGCGTCGAGAACACCGAAGAAAACCGGCGTGACTACCGTGAGCTTCTCTTCCGCACTGAAGAGTCCGAGAAGTACATCAGTGGCGTGATTCTCTATGATGAAACGATCCGCCAGAACGCGGCAGATGGCACCCCACTTGTTAAATTGCTGACCGATCGCGGCATTATGCCGGGGATCAAGGTCGACAAGAGCGCTCATCCGTTGCCGGGCTCCCCGCAGGAAAAGATGACTGATGGGCTGGACGGCCTGCGTGATCGCCTGAACGAGTACGTGAAGCTCGGTGCCAAGTTCACGAAGTGGCGTGCCGTGATCACCATTGGCGATGACATTCCGTCCGACGCCTGCATCAATGTGAACGCACACGCACTGGCGCGCTATGCCGCATTGAGTCAGGAAGCGGGGCTGGTGCCGATCGTCGAGCCGGAAGTGCTCATGGACGGCAATCACAGCATTGATCGCTGCTTCGAGGTGACTGAGAAGACCTTGCGCGAGACCTTCTATCAGCTCAGCCAGCAGGGCGTCTCGCTGGAAGGCATGCTCCTGAAGCCGAACATGGTGATTTCCGGCAAGGATGGCAGCAACCGAGCTGCTCCGGAAGAAGTCGCCGAGAAGACCATTCAGTGCTTCCTGCGCACCGTGCCCGCAGCAGTGCCGGGGATTGTATTCCTGTCAGGTGGCCAGAGCGATGAAGAGGCGACGGTCAACCTGAACGCGATCAACGTGCTCGCTCAGAAGCTCAACGCTCCCTGGGAGTTGAGCTACTCCTATGGTCGTGGTCTGCAGGCTGCGCCACAGAAGGCGTGGGGCGGCAAGAAGGAGAACGTGGTAGCTGGCCAGCAGGCGTACCTGCATCGGGCTAAAGTGACCAGCGCTGCCCGTCAGGGCAAGTATTCACCGGCGATGGACAGCTAGAGCAGGTTTCATTCTTGCTGTCGGTAGCTGGGCAGCTCCGTCTGCCCCGGATCCACCGAAGCGTTCGCCGGGTATGCGGTTGCTGTTCAGGGCCACACGGAGGTGGCCGACTACCGGTCGGTAGATGCTGATCACAAAGCAAAACGGGGAGGGCACAGCGCCCTCCCCGTTGTCTTGTTCAGTGTTCGGTGGGCAAAGAGTGATCAGGCAGTGTCGGATTCGGTGTCATCATCACTGTTGGTGAACTGCTCCGGACGCTCTTCCAGCCGTTGGATTGCCCGGAGCGCAGCCCGTTTTTCGGCCTCGTAGTAACCGATTCCCCATTCAGCGACCACTGCGGGGTAGAAAAACTGATCGCTCCCGGAGATTTCGTCGGAGATGCCCTCGAGATCGGCAATCGTCTCGCTGACTCGCTCGACGTAATCGCAGAGCACCTCGCGAAGACGTTCCGGATTTCCGGCATGGCCGAAGAAGAGGCGTAGAACCACACTGTGCTTCAGGGTGACTGGCTCCACCGGTGCCTCATTGATCCAGGATTCGAACGCCGCTTCACCAGCAGGCGTTATCCGGTAGACTCGCTTGTCCGGTCGACGGACCTGGCGGACCTCCCGGTGGCTGACAAAACCGAGTTTCTCCAGGCGGCGGAGTTCAGCATATATCTGGCTGTGGGCCGGACTCCAGTAGAAGAAGCGCAAATTGTCGCCGCGTTTCTTCAGCTGATATCCGGAGAGTTCATCGCCGAAGGCTAGCATCCCGAGAACGGCGTAGCTCGTATTCGGTAATCGTTCGGCATCGCTGCCTGAATCATTCCGTCGTGGTGCGTTGAATTCGATCATATGTGTCGGCCTGCGTGGCTGCATGTCATCAGATTCCCCCTCTGGTGCCCGGTATCCGGGGTTGAATCCCGGGCCTTTGCCGGCTCGCTGGCCAGCGAATCGACGCGCTATTCACTCTCTATCTGTATGATACGCGCAACCTGCATACCTTGCGGCCGAGTAGAGCACATTCAGATCTTTGTGGGTGGGTACAGGAAGGGTCAGTCGACGCCGGGTGCTTCGGCCTGACAGAGGCGCAGCCCACTGGATGCGTCGAGGTAGACCAGCCGGAGGGCTTCACTGCCACCCGGGGTGATGCCATCTACGGTCACCAGCCAGACCCCATCCGGACGACCATCGAAGTTGCGGCAAGCACCGTCAACGGCGGCTCGGGCGGCCTGCTCAGAGACCAGCTCTGCTTCGACGGCCTCGGCCATTGTCATCCCGGAGTCCTGAACGGCAACGTAGCGAGCGTCTGCCTCAGACAGGAATGGTCCTTCGCCGACTTCATCCGATGCTGCCAGCATCGGGTCCATCGGATCAGACATGCTGACATCGCCCTCAAGATGCAGTCTCGATGCCATCTCGGAGAACACCCAGGCGGATTCCAGATCGGGAGCTGCTCCGTCCTGCATCATCATCGCCAGCACGATCGTTCGTCCATCGTGATTGAAGACGAGTCGGAGCTCACGCTCATCGCCGCCACTTCGACGTCGATCATCGACCAGCCGGGCATACGCCTGTCCGGCAGTCGCTTCTTCGCGTCGATCACCGCCGAGGATGTCCGGGGGATTGCCGCCGTCGGCTTCAGGATGCCACCAGGTTTCGCCATCCTGAACCTCGAGACGTATCGTGCGGAACGGTTCGGGGCCAAGAAAGCGGATGCGAGAAGATGGCCCGGACTCCCGTTCTTCGATTTCCCAGGCAGCTGGATACTCGAGCATAATCCGTCCATGCTCGCTGGTGATCTGATCCCATTCGGTCACCACATCGTTTAGCTCATCTGTCCGCTCGGCGGACAGCTCTTCCACGACGTCTTCGAGCACGAACAGGCTCTCGGCGCCGGGGCAATCAGCGTATTGATCGACAAGCACATACCCGCGGAGCCGGGCACGCTCGGGAATGTCGATAAAGCCGAGCTGGTAGGGGACAACAAGGCGAAGCACTGGAGCCGTTTCCGCCAGCGCGTCGTTGGGGATCGATGCTCCGGCAACCTCGAACCGGGTGGTTAGCGGTTCATCGCTGAGCCAGTCCTGTTTATCGGGAACCACCGGGCAGCCTTGTGGTGGAGTGCCGGGCGAGTTGCGTGATCGCGGAGGGGCCAGGACCCATGCCTCGATCTCGAATGTATGGCCGCGAAGCTCGTCCCGATCGTGACCGGAGAGAATCTCGACCAGGTCATCGACGCGATCGATCCCATCGAGGTCGATTCCGTCTTCCGTTGACTGCTCTTCGAGTACCTGCGCATCGTCATCGCTGCCGCAGGCTGCGATCACCAGCAACCCGCACAGGATCAACCCGAGGGTAGCGACGAGCTTTGTCCGGATACAGTCTGTCAGCGACACGGGCGGCTCCCCGGGATTCGACCATCTGGACACACCCGATTAGTATAGACCGTGAGCGATAACAGATCGTGCCGAACAGTCACATCTCCGGGGCGATGTACAAAAAGTCGATTCAATCGAATCACCAATCAGGAACAGGAGCGACCATGTCCGTGGATCCGCGCATTACGCGAATGGCTCAGGTACTGGTTCAGCATTCGCTCAATCTCAAGGCCGGCGACCGCGTTGTCATAAATGGTAGCACGCTGGCGGCCGACCTGATAAAGGAAGTCTATCGAGAATCGCTTCAGGCCGGAGCATTCCCGATCGTACAGACGCAACTTCCGGGTATCTCGGAGATCATGCTCCGGGATGGAGATGACGCCCAACTGCAGGAGATCTCCCCAGTGGAGCAGGTTCTGAACGAGCAAGCCGATGCCGAGCTCCGGATCATCTCCGAAGAGAATACCCGTGCGCTGAGCGATGTCTCCGCCGATCGGATCACCACGTTTGCCAGTGCCAGAACGGCACTGCGGCGAAACCGGATGCAGCGAGCGGCTGACGGCAACCTGCGATGGTCGCTGACACTGTTCCCGACGAATGCACACGCCCAGGACGCGCAGATGTCGCTGGAGAGCTATCGGGAGTTCGTCTACGATGCCTGCCATCTTAATGATCCGGACCCGATTGCTCGCTGGCGGGAGCTCTCGGTTCGCCAGGCAACGATGATCGAGTGGTTGAGCCAGCGAAAGCAGGTTCATGTGATTGGGCCAGACACTGATCTCCGACTGTCGATCGGTGGTCGTACCTGGAACAACTCCGATGGCAAGCGGAACTTTCCGAGCGGGGAGGTCTTCACCGGACCGATCGAGGACTCGGTCGAGGGGCACATTCGCTTTACGTTCCCGGCAACGATCCAGGGTCACGAGGTCGCCGGCATCTTCCTTCGGTTCGAGCAGGGTGTCGTCGTCGATGCGTCGGCCGAGCGTAACGAGGACTTCTTCCTCCGTATGTTGGAGACCGACCAGGGTGCAAAGCGTGTCGGGGAGTTCGCCTTCGGCACCAATACCGGAATCCAGCGTTTCACCGGTAACACCCTGTTCGATGAGAAGATCGGCGGCACGATCCATCTCGCCCTCGGTGCCGGTTACCCGGACACAGGGTCAACGAACGTCAGTGCGATTCATCAGGATATGGTCTGTGATCTCCGCCAGGAGGGTGAGGTCCGGGTTGATAACGAAGTATTCCTCAAACGAGGACGCTATCTAACCGACTGAGCGCGTTATTGCAACAGATGTCGCATTACAGTAGACTGAAACTCGGCTCGTAATGCGACGGAGGTTGCGTTTGTCTGGTGAAACCGAAAATCCAGGTGAGATCCGGCCGGGAGGGCGGACAGCCCGAACCCGGGATGCGGTCTGTCGCTCGACATTGCAGGTGCTGGCCGAGTTGGGCTACGCCGAGTTGACCGTCGAGCGTGTGGCCGAGCGATCCGGAGTTCACAAGAGCACGATCTATCGCCGCTGGGGCGGTATAGATGGTCTGGTGGTCGATGCGCTGGCCTTTGCGGTCGATGATGATTGGGAGCCGGATCTCTCGGGCAACGTGGAAGCGAACCTGATGGAGTTCGCGCGAATGGCGCTTGCGTCGTTCGCTGATCCTGTCTACGGTCCGACACACACGGCGGTCGTCGCCGCGGCATTCCAGTCTGATCGGGCGGTCGATGCGGTGCATCGTTTCTTCGCTGATCGCTTTGGTCGGACTTCCATGATTATCACTCGCGCAATCGAGAACGGCGAACTACCGCAGAACACTGATCCGGAAGCGGTCATCCGGGCGCTGATGGCCCCGATCTACTTCCGTCTCTTCATCTCCCGTCAGTCGGTCACCGATGTCGATCTCGAGCAGGCAGTTCAGGCGGCACTGGCTGCGGCACTGGCTGGCGTCTTCGAGAATCAGGAGCGCCGGTGAACCAGGAACGTCAGCAGGAACGATCTTTACTTCCGCTCATACCGCTCGGGCTGGCCGCCTTTGCCGGATTTCTCAATCTCTTCGGCATGAATCCGTTCTTCGTCAGTATTGCCGACGACATCGGCACGAACGTGTCGATGGTTGGCTACACCTCGACGATCGCCCTGGTGGTAACTGGCGTCGCTGGTCTGATCGTCGGGCCGATAGCTGAGCGCGTCGGTATTCGGCGAATCCTGATCGCCGGGCTGATACTCGCTTCTGGCGGGGCGGTCGCCACGGCGGTGGCGATCAATACGGAGACCCTGGTGCTGGCGCGGGCCCTGGCTGGTATCGGCGGCTCGATTACCGGCGGAGTGACGGTGAGTGCGGCCGCGATTCTCTACGCCGGGCGTCAACGACAGCGCGCGCTTGCCATCATCTCTGCCTCGGCGGCGATGGCGGTGGTGATCGGCGTGTTTCTCATGACGTTAATGGCCGATCCGTTTGGATGGCGTGGCGCCTACATTATTCTTGGTGGGGCACTGCTAGTGATCGGCCTGCTGAACCGGATCCTGCTGGCTCCGGATGAGCAGAGACCGTCGCGGGAGAGCTTCCGGGGTGTCAAACAGCTGTTCAGCGCCTATCGGCCGCTGCTCGGTGATCGATCGCTACGCCGGCTCTTCACTGGCGCACTGCTTCATCCAGCTACGCTGAACGGGACGACCGCCTACGCTGGCGCCTTTCTGATCAGCCAGCACGATACATCGACCCAGTTCGTGGGACTGGTGTTCAGCGTCATCGGCATCACGTACTTTGTCGGGAATCTGATCGCCGCTCAGCTAGGTGGAGTTCCCCAGCACATGGTCTTCAGCATCGGTGTGTTGCTGATGGGTGGTTTCTGGCTGGCGGGCTACGTGGTGCCGGTGCCTCCGTTCGCGATCACTGCGCTGTTCGGGATGGCAACGTTCGCCGCAGGGATCGCCTGGGTGACGCTTCTGAACTCGGTGGCCGACCGGGCCGGCGAAAACGTCGGAACTGCGATGGTGTTCTCCGCGTCGCTCATGAGCTTTGGCGGGGCGCTGGGCATCGGATTGAGCGCCGGGCTACTGGACATCAGTGGCTATGCCGGGGTGGCCATCGGAATGGCCGTGCTGGCGACGATCGGGGCGATCGTCGGTTGGGTGGGGCCTCCCACCGGAGCTGCTGCTCCAGCACCGTCAACGGCTACTTCATATGAACGGGCGACCGAATTCTCCTGATCTCGCTGGCGCCTAATCGGCAGACGGGTTGCCATCGCGGTATCGGAACCCCTGAACCAGAAAAATCCCCAGCACCACGTGAATGCCGATCAAAAAGCCGAAGATCATCAGCGGATCGACGCCCTCGGCGGCCCCGGTTGCCACCCGAGCCTGAGACCAGACGATCAGAACCAGCATCCAGACACACACAGCCTTCAGCCAGATGATCATCGAGCGGGCGAGGCGATACTGGATCGCGGCGTTCGTGGCGGTGATTTCATACGGGAAGTTGAAGATATGCGGGTAGCGGGCGATGATCGTCAACCCGACATAAAGGCCGGTTGCCAGGACGATCGGAAACACGGCACTCCATCGACCGGACCATGCCGTTGGCTCTCCACTGAATCCGAAGTGGCGCGGGATCTCACCAGGCAATGCTGTCCAGACGACAGCCAGCAAGGTGAGCCCGGCAACGACGCCGGTCAGCGCCAGGCCCTCGGCGATATAGTCAGGGAAGGTTCTTGGGATCTCGAGTCTGGGGCGCTGGAGCAGTTGATCGCGCATCGCTTCGCTTCCATGTGCTCTGCTCAATGCTGGCTGTCATCAATACATGATGAACGGCTGCGAAACCGAGGCAAATGATACAGAACAGAGATGGCGATGTTTAGTTGTCCGGGTGGACGCATGAAGCCCAGCCGTTCTTCCAGACGTATCCCGTCCAGATGATCGTGCCGGGCCTCTGCATTGTGGTTACGGTCATTCTGATCAACCTCGCCGGAGATGCACTTCGTGACTACCTCGATCCCCGTTTGAGGGCGCGATAATCACAGTGTCCAGCGCAACCATCCGGGTGTCGTCGCCTGGCTAGATGACGCCGAGCAGCCACAGGATGACGATAATGAGAATAATCGTTCCGCAACCGATACCTCCGCCGCGCAAGGGGTACCTCCCTGGTGTTTAAGCGTTTCAGCAGTCAGATTGCTGCTGCATGAAGATGCCGGGCGCACTAAATGTGCCAGCAGGCAATCTGTTGCAACCAGCGAGCGCTACCGCTTAGGTCAGCAGGATTACCAGAATAATGATCAGAATGACGGTTCCGAGACCGATACCGATACCCATGAATTTCTTCCTTTCGATGATCTACGTGCCATCTCATATCGTTGATGGCTGCTAAGGAGGGATGCATGACTTGTGCCACTGCGTTGATCAGTACCCTGAAATGTGGATCTGTGCGGCAATCGGTGGGGCTTCGGACTACGCAACAGCAAGTTCTCGTTTAATGCGGATAACGTTTCTTGTCCGCATTAACCATCCACCAGCCTGAGAACCGATGGGGCGTCTGATAGCATTCCTTCACGCTTTATCCGACTAGTCCGATGTGAATGTGGGCCTGCAATGTCAATTTCGATCGCCTTCGCGGTTCTGATGGCACTTGTCCTGGGTGGCGGTCTGCTGGTGATCCTGGCGCTTGGTGCCTGGTACCTCATCAACAAGTCCAGTAGCGCATCTCCCGCTAACGAGGCTCGTCTGGAATCGCTCGATCGTGAGTACCGGGATGGCGAACTGAGTGAGGATGAATACAACCGGCGGCGGGAAGAGATCCTCAACGATCGCATGACCTGATCACATCTGTCTCTGTCCGGGGCGATCTGAACCGACGAGCTGGGAGCACAGCGTGGGCTGACGGATTCGCCATTCTGAGTGTTATGTCAATAGTAACGAGAAACGGCATCCGGTGGGACGTCTCACGATCCCGCCGGATA
>SLFF01000134.1 GCA_007124395.1 Thermomicrobiaceae bacterium
CAAACGTCTCCGTCCTGATCTGGAGATCGCCGATCTTCGCGGCAATATCGACACCCGGATCCGCAAAGCCACCGAAGGACCGCTGGACGCAGCCGTAATTGCCGCAGCTGGAGTTGATCGCATGGGCTGGACCGAATCCGTGACCCAGCACCTTTCGATTCAAGAGTTCGTCCCGGCTCCAGGCCAGGGGGCACTCGGAATCGAAGTACGCGACGACAACCATCTGGTACTCGAGCTTCTGGAACAGCTGCACGAGCCAGAGACAGCGATGTCCGTCGAGGCCGAACGAGCATTCCTGCGAGCGGTCGGTGGCGGCTGTACATCACCGATTGGCGCTCACGCCCGGATTGAAGGCGATGTGGCAACGCTGACCGGAATGCTGGCAACCGAAAACCTGGAACACATGTGCATCGACACGATCAACTGTAAGCCGTTCGAACTTGCCGATCGCGCGCACCTTATGGCCGCTGGAATGCTCGAAGAGCTTTCAATGGAAGTCAGGCATCGTTAGATGAGTCGTCGCACCGGTCGCGTGGTACTGGCAGGATACCCGCCCGATCTTCCGGACCTTGTATCGGTCCGGTCGCTTGATCGTGCCATCGCATCAAGTCTGATCATCGCCCCGCCTGACCTGCCGAGAGATATGGGCAACCGGGCAACCAGCTGGGTCGATTCAGAGACCCCGATCTCGGCTGATGACGAGCTCTGGGAGACGATGCTGGAGGCCGTCGAGGCAGGCGGCACGGTTCTACGCTGGTATCCCGACAACCCGCTCGCCACATCAACCGGACAAGCCGATGCTTCAGCGATCCAGGAAGCCGGAATCCCGATCGAGCTGATCCCCGTGGTGCCCGATGAGATTATCGCGACCACATTTGCCGGTGTCTGGTTGCCAGTGCAATCCCGCACCATGGCGCTGGTGTCCAGCGAAGATTCATCGCATGATGTCTGGATTTCCGGCCAACAGAGTGAAGACAACATCACCCGGTTGACGATCTTCCGGGCCGGAACGCCGCAACAGGTCACGGCCGGCGGCGTGTTCCAGCCTGAAGCGCTCGGTATCGGCGGCCCCGGGTCAGAGAATCGACTCGATCCAAACTGGTTCGAATCGCTGCCGCTCTTCGGCCAGCGAATTCTGGTTACCCGGACGATCTCTCAGGCACCAATCCTCTCCCGCTCACTGCGAGAGCTTGGCGCTGAACCGATCGAGCTTCCGGCAATCGACATCATTCCCAATCCGTTCCCGGAACAGACCGAGGCAGCTGTCATCGATCTTCCCACCTATGACTGGGTGATCTTCACCAGCACCAACGGCGTGGATGTCTTCATCGATTCGCTGCGACAGACCGGCCGGGATGCCCGTCACTTCGGACAGGCGAAAGTCGCCGCGATCGGCAACGCAACTGCCGAGCGATTGCGCCGCTCGATGATCCAGCCCGATCTCGTGCCCGACGAGTTCGTTGCCGAGGCCGTGCTCGATGGCCTGCTCGAGCGAGGAATCGACGGGGCAAAGGTGCTGATTCCACGGGCCGAAGTCGCCCGAACCACCCTTCCAGACGGCCTGCGTGAACGAGGGGCAACTGTCGACGTCGTGCCGGTCTATCGAACAATTCCCGGCACGCCGGACCCACGGGTCATCGACCGAATCGATGCCGGAGAGATCGACATCGTCACATTTACCAGCTCATCAACGGTCACGAACCTGATCGATATGCTGGACGGCGATGCAAGCCGGTTGTCATCGGCCAGAATCGCCTGCATCGGACCGATTACCGAAGCTACGGCAATTCAGCACGGGCTGGAGGTCAGTATCACGGCCGGTGAATACTCGATTCCGGGGCTGATAAACGCGCTCTGTGAAGCACAGGAGGAGGGGGCACCTGATGAATAACAACGGCTATCCACCATTCCGGCGATTCCGGCGACTCCGCAGAACCGAGGGCCTGCGCAGGATGGTTCGGGAGACCGTCATCAATCCGGACGACTTCATCTATCCGATGTTCATTACCGCCGGAACCAACGTTCGCCGGGAAGTGCCGTCGATGCCTGGCGTATTTCAGGTGAGCGTCGATCAGCTGCCCCGTGAGATGTACGAATTGCAATCCCTGGGGCTCTCCAGCGTGCTCCTTTTCGGCATTCCGGATCACAAAGACGAAATTGGATCCTCCGGCTACGCCGAGAACGGCATCATTCAGCAAGCCGTGCGGGCGATCAAGGAGATCGACGATCAGATCGTCGTGGTCACCGATGTCTGCAACTGCGAGTACACCTCGCACGGGCATTGCGGGATTATGAATGGCGAGGAGATCCTGAACGATGAGACGCTGGACCTGCTGGTCAAGTCAGCCATCTCCCATGCCGCCGCAGGAGCCGATGTGGTGGCTCCGTCGGACATGATGGATGGTCGAGTCGGCGCAATCCGTCAGGGCCTCGATCAGAACGGATTCATCAACACACCGATTCTCAGCTATGCCGCCAAGTACGCCTCGGCATTCTACGGCCCGTTCCGTGATGCGGCCGAGTCGGTGCCGTCCTTCGGCGATCGTCGCTCCCACCAGATGGACCCGGCCAACCGTCGTGAAGCGTTTCTGGAGATCGAGGCCGATCTGGACGAAGGAGCCGATGGCATCATCATCAAGCCAGCCATGACGTATCTCGATGTTGTCTCCGGCGCACGCGAGCGCTATGACGTCCCGATTGCCGCCTACAACGTCAGCGGTGAGTACGCCATGATCAAGGCCGCCGCCCGAAACGGCTGGATCGATGAACAGCGCGTCATTCTGGAAACAATGACCTCGATCAAACGGGCCGGGGCCAACCTGATCATTTCCTATCACGCAAAAGAGGTCGCCGCCTGGCTGCAGGGGCAGCAGCTCAGCGTTGAGGCGTTCGCCGATTAGCTGATTCAGGCAACTGATCACAATTGTCGCCGATTCGAACCAGAGGGGAACCAACCGATGAATCATTCACGTTCCGAAGCAGCATTCGCAGCAGCCGGGGAGATTCTGTCCGGCGGAGTCAACAGCCCGGTTCGCGCGTTCAAGGCGGTTGGCGGTTCGCCAGTTTTCATGAACGAAGCGAGCGGTGCCCGCATCAAGGACATCGACGGCAATGAGTACATCGATTTCGTCGGTTCCTGGGGGCCGATGGTCGTCGGTCATGCCCACCCGGAAGTGGTGAGCATGCTCCAGACACTGGTGGCGCGTGGTACCAGTTTCGGTACTCCGACCGAACTCGAAACCGAACTGGGTCGACGGGTCGTCAGCATGGTGCCATCGATCGAGCGCGTCCGCTTCGTCAACTCCGGCACCGAGGCCACCATGACCGCAATCCGGCTGGCCCGGGCAGTAACCGAACGCCCGAAGATCATCAAATTCACCGGTTGCTACCACGGTCACTCCGATTCACTTCTGGCCAACGCTGGCTCCGGAGTGATGACACTCGGTATCCCGAGCAGTCCCGGAGTCACCGAAGGAACCGTTGCCGATACCATCACCGTGCCATACAACAGCTTGCCGGCCGTCCGGGATATCTTCACCCAGATTGGCGACCAGGTCGCGGCGGTGATTCTGGAGCCGATCGCCGGGAACATGGGTGTGATTCCGCCAGCCATTGGATTCCTGCAAGGCTTGAGAGACATGACCCGCGAGCACGGCGCTCTGCTCATCTTCGACGAGGTCATCAGCGGCTTCCGGGTAGCACCGGGTGGTGCGCAGGAATTCTACGGCGTCACGCCAGATCTGACCTGTCTCGGCAAGATCGTTGGTGGTGGTCTACCGGTTGGCGCATTCGGTGGCCGAAAAGATCTGATGGATCATCTGGCACCCAACGGGCCTGTGTATCAGGCAGGAACACTCTCCGGTAACCCGCTAGCGATGGGCGCGGGGATCGCAACACTGGAAGTACTCTCCAACCCGGATTCCTACCAGAAGCTGGACCATCTTGGTTCGCAGCTGGAGAACGGACTGCGCAGCGCAGCCGAAAGCGCCGGCGTTCCGGTTCACATCAACCGGGTTGGATCGATGATGACCGGATTCTTCCAGGATGGGCCAGTAACCAACTTCGAAACGGCTGCCGCATCCAACACGGATCGCTACGGCGTCTATCACCAGAAGATGCTGGCGAGCGGGGTCTACCTGGCACCGTCGCAATTCGAAGCAACATTCGTCTCACTGGCGCATACTGAAGCAGACATCGCCACTGCAGGGGACGCAGCGGCAGCCGCCTTGAAGGCGATCGCCTGAGCGCAACGCGAACCAGGCAGCCACGGACAATCGGGGAATGGCATCGAGTGAATCACGATCGGGATGAGCATACTGCTATGAGCAACACGAACGGAACTCACCCTTCCAGCAATGGGACACTGGCTCTATTCAGTGTGTCTCACCATCACGCACCCGTCGAGATCCGGGAGCAACTCGCGTTCGGCGACGAGCAGCGCGCCGCATTGCTCCGTGACCTCAAGCAGATCGCATCCGAGGCGGTCAGCATCACCACCTGCAATCGTACCGAGCTCTACCTGCTTCTGGAGCATCACGGCCTGCAGACAATGAGGCATCTGAACGAGACGGTGGCGCGGCACGGAGGCGTTGATCCCCGGGAACTGGCTGCCGCATCGAGGTGTCAGACCGATGACGACTCCATTCGCCACCTGTTCCGGGTTGCCAGTGGACTTGATTCCGCCATCCTCGGTGAGCCACAGATTCTGGGTCAGGTTCGGGATGCCATGCTCGAGGCACACGAACAGGAGACTAGCGGGCCGATTCTGGAGCGCATGTTTCAGCGGGCTCTGGCCACCGGAAAGCGTGCCCGCTCCCGCACCGGCATCAGCCGTGGAGCTGGATCGATCAGTCATGCGGCCGTCAAGCTCGCTCAGGATACCGTTGGAAACCTGAGCGACAAGCGCGCCGTAACTGTCGGACTCGGCGAGATGGGATGCCTCGTCGCCCGAAACCTCTACGCCAATGGCGTCGGGTCGATCGATGTCTGCAACCGCACCATGGAACGCGCCCAGATTACCGCCAGTGAGATCGGTGGCCAGGCAATCCCGTGGTCACAGCTGGAGAGCGCGGTCCGTTCAGCCGACATCGTGATTACGGCACCAGGCTCTGAGGACTACGTCCTGACCCTCGACCATCTTCGCCCGACGAACTGCTATGACTCGACTCCGACGCTGATCATTGACATTTCGGTCCCGCGAAATGTTGATCCACAGGTTGATTCGCTTCCACATGTTCAACTCTTCGACATCGATGCCCTGCACGCTGTGCAGACCCGCGGTATCG
>SLFF01000079.1 GCA_007124395.1 Thermomicrobiaceae bacterium
TCCACTGGAACCGGTAGCGCAGCGTTTCGGCACCTTCGGCAAAGCCCGGATCGTGCGGCCAGACGGTGATGTTGCGAACCGCCTGCGTTTTCCGGTTGTAGCGAGTCAGTCGCCCGTTTCCTTCGCCACTGCCGATGGCCCCGGCGAAGACGATGTCCGGATTGTCCGGCCGAACCGCGATATATCCGCTCTCGCCACCACCGGGCACGAACCAGTCTGCCTCGGTGATTGCTCCGGTAATCGACATATGCGGTAGCGAGATCGCGCTGTTATCCTGCTGCGATCCATAGATCCGGTACGGTGTCTGATTGTCGGCGGCGACATGGTAGAACTGCGCCGTCGGCTGATTGTAGATAGATGACCATGAGACGCCCCCATTGAAGGTGACACAGGCTCCGCCGTCGTTGCCTTCGATCATGCGATCGGTGTTGGCTGGATCGATCCAGAGATCGTGATTGTCACCGTGCGGAGTGGGAACCGAGAAGAACGAGGCGCCGCCATCGATCGACTTCCACAGCGCGCCGTTCATCACCCAGAGCGTATCGGCATCCACTGGATCTGCCACCACATGCATGTAGTACCAGGCTCGCCAGCGGAGCCCTTCCTGTTCTGACTGGCGGGTCCAGGTGTCGCCGTAGTCATCCGAGCGGAACATTGCCCCGTCTTCTGATTCCACCAGCGCCCAGACCCGGTTTCCCTTCGCCGGTGAGATTGCCACGCCGATCTTCCCGAGTGTGCCTGTGGGCAGCCCCGGGTTCCGGGTGATGTCTGTCCAGGTGTCTCCGCCATCGGTCGAGCGCCAGATGCTGGTGTCCGGGCCACCGGATTCCATCTTGTGAGGGAATCGCTGAGCCTGCCAGATCGATGCGAAGAGAACCTGCGGATTGCCGGGATCCATGGTGAGATCGATGGCGCCGGCTCGTTCGCTCTTGTGCAGCACGAGTTCCCAGGTCTGCCCGGCGTTGGTCGTTCGATAGATGCCGCGTTCGGGATTGGGTACCCAGGCGTTGCCAAGTGCCGCGACGTAGATCGTGTCTGGATCGTTCGGGTGGACCCGGATGCGTCCGATGTGCCGGGTCTCGGCCAGACCGATGTTGGTCCAGGTTCGGCCAGAATCGGTCGATCGGTAGACTCCGTCGCCATGCGAGACGTTACCCCGAATCGCGGTCTCACCGGTCCCGGCATAGATGACGTTGGGATCGGACGGGGCAATCGCCAGCGCACCGATTGCTGATGTTGCGAAGTACCCGTCGGAGATGTTGTGCCAGGTGCTCCCGGCATCAGTGGTCTCCCAGACCCCGCCGGCACAGGCACCAAAGTAGAACGTTCCCGGGTTGCCCGGATGCCCGGCAACGGCAACAACGCGCCCGCCTCTATGTGGGCCAGCGTTCCTGAATATGAGACCATCGAGGATGCCCTGATGAACAGTCACGTATCCTGCTTTCGTCTAACTCATTTCGGTGACAGCGTTGACTGACGTATCCTGTGTATCGTGACAGCCTTCGGGGCGGTTGTAAACGTCCAACTGGCCCGTTTTGCGATCGCCATTGCGAGTATCATTGTCCCTCTCTGTTCGGGATAACCGGACAGCTAACCCGCGACGGAATGGGCTACAGGTGTCGGTCCTCCGCTCGGAACTGGAGACGTATGCGCGGCCTCGTTGAATTTCTGATGGGAATCTGGCCAATCAACTGGCTCATTACGGTGATCTGGCGCTACGCGCCGTTTCCGCGGGGATTCCGGTCACGCATCATTCGGTCGGCTAACGATCGCTTCCTGGTCGGGGTGATGGTGGTGATCCTGGACGAGAACGGGCGATTGTTCCTGGTCCGCAACACCTATGATCCGCGCTATTCATGGAGCCTGCCGGGCGGCTGGATGGGCCGGAACGAGCAGCCCGACGAGTGCATCCGACGCGAGATGTTCGAGGAGACCGGCTACGAGCTCGACGTCGATTACCTGCTGGCAACCCGGACCCATCCTCGTCTGCCATCGGTGGATATCATCTATCGCGGACGGATCTCAGGGGGCACATTCCGGACAAGCGCCGAAATTGCCGAGGTCGGTTTCTTTGAACTGGATGAATTGCCGGACGGATTGATGCCAGTTCACCAGCGGCTGCTGAGCTTGCTGGAGATCGATCGGATGATCAACCAGAATCAGACCAGTGATTCAGACCATGGCGATCAGGGAAGTTAAAGAGGAGCGGCCCGCTCCACATGAGCTGTGTGGGGACGAGCGGGCCGCGCCAGAGTGGGGAATGGTTCGTGGGTCAGCGAGTCCGACCCGCGGCGACGTCTGATGTTCGAAATCAGTCGCCAGGTCCCGAGACCGGGACCTTCGGCTACTGCCAGTCTGTCCGAGAATACCTTCTGCAGACGTTCCGACTGGCGTATAAGTGATTGTAGGGTCAGACGGTTTCGGTACGCATGGGCCTGCAGGTCAGATTTAGACACCTGAGGGTACAGAAAGTACCCTGTACTAAAGGACAGGGATGCGGGCGGATTGACTGACGGTGGTACGGTGCGACGGTGTGGCAGCAGCACCTTTATCTGGAACAGGACGGTTTGTCAGGAATGGATGCCCACAACGAGAACGACGTGCTGGACGCGTACAATCGGGCTTCCAGCTATATCGAGGGGTTGATTCAGGGGCCTCCATCTCCTCCTCCTGATGCGACGGCTGAGGACATTCGGGCCAGGGCGATCGCCCGAAACCAGCGCCTCGCGAATTTTCTGGAATTTCTGGGGAACCCGCAGCGCAGCTATCGAACCTTCCACATTGCCGGGACGTCGGGCAAAGGATCGACCTCGGCATTCCTGACCAGCATCCTGGCTCGTGCGGGGTTGCGCGTGGGGCTTCATGTCTCTCCGTACCTGCAGGTCGAGACCGAGAAGCTCCAGATCAATGACCGTTTGATGGCTCCGGATGCGTTCGCGGAGCACGTCTGCGCGCTCGACGCGGAGATTGCGCGCTGGGTGGATGCCGGGAATGACCGACCGACCTACGGAGAGTTCTGGGTCGCCCTGACGTTCTTCAGCCTGGCGCGCGAAGGGTGCGATGTTGTTGTCTGTGAAGCTGGCGCCGGAGGACGGTTCGACCTCACCAACGTGGTTGAGCCTGATGTCTCGCTGATTACCTCGGTGGGGCTGGATCATGTGCGAACCCTTGGGGGGACGATCCCGGAGATCGCCTGGCACAAGGCAGGGATCATCAAGCCCGGAGTTCCTGCAGTGACGACGGTGGCCCATCCAGAGGCGTTGCCCGTGATCCGTGCCGAGGCTGAGTTGCAACAATCCGATCTCGTCGAACTGACTGCGGGTCGGGACTACCGCTGGGAACATGACGCAGCTATCGGCGGATCGCTCGTGATGGAGTGGTTGACGCGTCCGGTTGATCTTCCCCTGGCTGGAGCTTTTCAGGCATCTAACGCGGCACTGGCGGCCCATGCTGCCCGGATGATTCGGGATGCAGGCGGGCGAGAGCTGGTTTCGATTCAAGCGATCGAAGATGGCATCGAAGCGACTCAATTTCCGGGCCGTGTCGAGATCGTCCAATCCAGTCCCGGTGTCATTCTCGATGGCGCACACAACCCGGAGAAGGTCGGGGCGCTGGTCGATGCGCTCGACCTGATGCCGAAACCGGCGCGGCGCATCATGGTCCTCGGTTCACTCGGTGGGCATGACTTTCTCAAGGTGGCGTCGATTGCTGCCCCGATTGCCGACGAGGTGATCATTACCGCACCATCGGCGGTGGAGCGAAGCAGTGCGCCGGTCGATGAGATCGTGCAGATAGTTGAGGAACTGGGCAAACCGTACTCGGTGGTCCTGTCGCCGATCGAGGCGATCCATGCCGCGCTCGATAGAGCCACCCCTGATGATCAGATCGTGGTGACCGGCTCTCTGTACCTGGTTGGTGCGGTGCGGGAGCACTGGTATCCATCCCGTGAAATTATTCTGCAGCAGACATCCTTCCCGAAAGGAACTTCGTAGATGCGACGACTCATTCTGTTCGATGTTGACGGCACACTGATCAAGCGGGGTGATCCTGATCATCTCGGAGCGATGGATCATGGCGTTCACAGCGTGTTTCCCGAAGCGAAGGATGCGACGGTCACCAGCGTCGACTTTGACGGGAAAGTCGATCGCCTGATCGCTACCGAAATCCTGGCGCAAGCCGGAATCAGTCTGTCGGCTGAGGATCCGGCGCTTGATCGGGTGTTCGATCTGGCCGGACAGTATTACCGTGATCGATGGGCAGGGAAGCCGGGTGGTCACGAGGATCTGCTTCCCGGTGTTGCCGAACTGGTTCCGAAACTGGCGATGGACGAATCGTTTGCGCTCGGTGTGCTGACCGGTGGGAGCCGAGGAATCGTGGCCGTGAAGCTGGAGCGTCTGGGACTGGTGGAGTCGTTCCCGGTCGGATCGTTCGGCAACGAAGTGCCAAATCGACCAGCACTGGTTCCGCTGGCACTCGAACGCGCCGCAGCCTACTTCGGAGAGGTGTTCGAGCCAGAGCAGGTGGTGATCGTTGGCGATACGCCAGCCGACGTCAACTGCGCCCACGTTCACGGCATTCCATGCCTCGGCGTGGCAACCGGCAAGTACAGCGAAGAGGCGATGCGAGCTGTTGGTGCTGATGAGGTGCTTCCAGATCTCTCGGCCATCCCGGCTGTACGAGAGTTGCTGTTGACGATTCAGTATCAAAAGGGCTAGGTATCTGACGCCGCAAATCACCATTCCACGGTGTTACAGGTAGCCGGGCAGCGGAGCCTGCACTGAGCGAAGTCGAACGTGCCTGCCCCCGCCATTCAGGCCGGGTTGCTGGGCGGGGCGACACGGAGAGCCTGCCCTGAGCGAAGCCGAATGGGTCGCCGGCTACCGGTAAATGCGATTTCGGTCAGGCGCTGACTTCCTGCCGCTCGAGGCCGAGGATCTCTGCGCGATCCTGCATGCCGGCCAGAACGATCTCGATGTGCTCATCGAGGGTCTTTCCGAGCGCTTCTGCTGCCTCTTCGATTTCCTCACGATTGACTGGGGCCGCGAACTCTTTGAGCTTCCACTTCTTCTTGACGCTCTTGAGTTTGACGTCGAGGATGCTCTTGCTCGGGCGAACCAGCGCAACGGCAACCAGGAACCCGGTCAGCTCGTCTACCGCCACCAGAGATTTCTCCATCTGCGATTCCGGCTTGACGCCGCTCACCTCTTCAGCGTGGCTGAGGATTGCCCGGACGATCTCTTCATCAACACCCTTTTCGCGCAGGATCTTCGCGCCGA
>SLFF01000328.1 GCA_007124395.1 Thermomicrobiaceae bacterium
CCACCGGCGGCGCCGATCCACGTATGCGGCATCTCGCTCAACTCGTGGTCCGCTGGTGCCGTGTAGCTTCCTTCGACAAACGCCGGCAGTGAATCGATACTATCCGACGAGACGTTCAGGTGAACGCCGTCTTCATCGATCCGTGCAACCAGCTCGATGTCGACAACCCGATCAGTGCTGACGAACGTACCTTCTTTGATCAGGAATTCGCGAACCACTTTCGCGTCGGCATCGACAATAAGTCGTTCAACCTCACCGACCTTTTCGCCATCACTTGCGTAGACGTCTTTTCCAAGTTCAAGATCCATAGTGTCTGTGCTCCGTTTCTAATTTCCGCATTCCCCGAGTTGGGGAAGAGTGCGACGATAACTTCCTATGAACGCAAACGCTGTGCCAGTTTTTACGCATCGCTGCCAGGGTTCGCTGAATTCTGCCAATCCGAGCGGTAAAATCGAGGATATTGGGGATTCGTCCAACCATTGCTACTGGAGCTTCACTTTTGATTCATCGACGCCTGCTTCGGCTTCTCGGCGTGATCTCGATCCTGATGCTGCTGGCGGGGATTCCCGCTGGGCATCCGGGTTCGAACTCAGTTTCTGCCCACCCACTCGGTGAACTGACAATCAATCATTTCAGTGAGCTGACATTCTCCGAGGAGACGGTTACGGTTCGCTATGTCATCGATTTCGCCGAGTTATCAACGCTGGAGCAAATCAGACGAATCGATGGTGCCAACCAGTGGGATGTCGCCGGTGCGGATCTGGACGCCTACCTGGAGATCGTTGTCCCGGAGTTTCTGGATGGGCTGGATCTGACGATCGATGAGCAGCAGGTCGAGCTTCAGGAGATCGACAGTGACGCCTGGTTTCATGAAGGAAACTGGGGCTTCGAACTCTTGCGGGTAGAAGTCACCGCCACTGGTGATCTGCCAGCGACGATCGATGATGAAGTGGCCGGGCGATACGTGGTTCGCAATTTCCCCGGTCGTCTGGGCTGGCACGAAGTCGTTATGCCGGCCGGTGACGAGATCGCGGTCACCGAAACCGATGCGCTCCGGGCCACTGTAACCGAGGAGCTCCTGGACTATCCGGACGTGACTGAAGAAGAGTCGCTGCAGATCTACGACGTCGATTTCACACTGTCGCCAGCGTCGGATGATGCTGAGGAGTCACCCGGTGCGCTTGTCGAGCGAGAGGACGGTGCGGTCGGCACGCTGCAGCGGCTGATGAACTCCGCCGAGCGACTGGTGGATCTGGAGAGCGGATCCAGTGTAGCGGTGTTGCTGACCATGCTGGGTGCGTTCGCCTGGGGCGCGGTTCATGCACTCTCCCCCGGCCATGGCAAAGCCGTTGTCGGAGCCTATCTGGTCGGGAGTCGCGGCACTCCGAAACATGCAATCTTCCTCGGACTGACGGTGACTGCCACGCATACGGCGGGGATTTTTGCGCTCGGTATCGTTGCTCTGACGCTTTCTCACCTGATCTTGCCGGAGACGGTGTTCCCCTATCTCAGTATGCTGTCTGGTGTTCTGGTGATTCTGATCGGTCTGAGTATTGGGTACCGGCGGTATCGTGCCTACCAGACCACCGGCATCGCCGACGATCATGGGCATCACCATCACGGCCATGATCACGGGCATTCACACGATCACCATCACCATGATCACGGCCATGAACACGACCACGGTCACTCACACAGCCATGACCATCATAACGATCATGATCACGGACATTCACACGATCACCCTCACCATGCTCATGAACATAGTCACGACCATGATCACGGGCATTCGCACGGCCATAGTCATATCCACGGTCATCATGGTCACAGCCATTTGCCGCCGGGAGCCGACGGCAGCGATGTGACGTGGCGCAGCCTCCTCGCGCTCGGCGTCAGTGGGGGAATGGTTCCCTGCCCGTCCGCGCTGGTCCTGCTACTCGGCGCCATCGCGCTGGGGAGGCTCGAGTTCGGCCTGATACTGGTACTGGTGTTCAGCATCGGACTGGCGGCAGTGTTGACCGCTATCGGTCTGCTGATGGTCTACCTGCGTTCAGTCTTCGAGCGCTTCTCGTTCGAGACCCGTGCTCCTGGATTGCTCCCCGTACTCAGCTCGCTGGCGATTGCCTCCGCCGGCGTGATTATCGTCGTCGGTGCGATGGCCGAGACGGGGTTGATCTGATATCGGTTACCGGGTACGCCAGAACCGTATAGCTCAGTCTGCCTTGCGCTGCTTTCGCCACTCTTCAGCACGCTCCTGAAGTCGATGGATGTCATCCCACGGCACTGACGGGCGCTCGATGTTTCGATGATTCAAATAAGCATTGCCCCGGTGCCTGATCGTGCGCAGTGTCTTGATCGCATCCAGCCCCGAAGCTGGTCGAGGTGCTCCGATCGTCGATGCCGGAACGAAGTAGTGACCGTCACCGGTCCTGACCAACGTTCCGCGAATCAGGAACTGCGCGAGATCCCAGAGGTCTTCATTGTGGCTGTGCATCAGGAGCGATGCCTTGCCCGGCTGGATCTGGTCCGCATTCCTGGGAAGCTCGATCGTCAGGCGGCGATTCTTGCGATCGGCCATCGGCATGCAGCGAACACTGAACGGAAACCCGTTCTCGTCGAATCCGGTAAGCAATGCTGAATCGTGCGCTTCCAGCGCGTCGAGAATCTCATCCCACATAGCTGTTCACCTCGATCGACTGCATAACCTCGGAGTAATCGCCAGACGGCCACCAGCAGATGCGGGTTGGCATCACCGTGATGTAGATCCTCATGTAGTAGACGTCCATGTACCAGCGCATGAGTGGGTTGGAGCTCATCATCTTTGAGGCTGGCTGCGGGCCCATGACCTTGTTCACCCAGAAGTCTTCGACTCCGTCCACCGATGTTCGAACCTCGCTATCGAGCTCGGCGGTTCCCTGAACGAGAACTATCGGCGGGTTTGCCAGTCCGGATCCGGTTGGATCGGTGTAGCTGAGTGAGATCTTCGGACTGCGACGGAGGTTGAAAATCTTTCCCGGCATGCCGATCGAGGTGCAGAGGAGAAAGTCGGCCGATTCGCGGCGGTACTGAACCACCACAGGCCATGTGATCGGGGTTCCGTCTTTTCCGACGGTTGATACCTCAGCGGTCAGCAGATCATCGAGGACTTGCTCGACATCCGCAGGTAGTTCAATACTTGATTGTGTTTCTGTGCCCATGGTGCTCCCATACGTAAGCGATCGCGTGTTCATGCAACCGAACATATCAATAATCGCGCAGATTTTAACACGATAGTGGCCCGACGCCGCTGATTTGGCAACTGCTGTAATAATCAGAGTTGCATTGGCAAATCATTCGTTCGTATCGGGAGGATGCTACGTGGGGGATTTGAAACGCGCCGTACTGTTTACAAATGAATATCCACCGAACATTTATGGCGGTGCCGGAGTACACGTCGAGTACTTGAGCAAGTCGCTGGCGAAGCTGATCGACGTCGAGGTGCGAGCCTTCGGAGATCAGAACGAAGATCACGGCAATCTCCGGGTTCGCGGGTACCAGGGCTGGGACGAGTTGAGCGAGGGGACAGATCCGCGCTTCAAGGGCCCGCTGAACGCGATGTCCCGGAACCTCAAAATGGCCAAGGATCCGCTGGATGCGCAGATCGTTCACGCGCACACCTGGTACGCCGATATGGCGGCCTTCTACGCCAAGAAACTCTGGAAGGTGCCGATGGTTGCCTCGATTCATTCCCTGGAGCCACTCCGGCCCTGGAAGGAAGAGCAGCTCGGCAACGCCTACCACATGAGTTCCTGGATGGAGCGCACCGCGCTGGAGAATTCCGATGCGGTCATCGCCGTCTCTCAGGGAACCCGGCAGGACGTGCTGGACAACTTCGAAATCCCCGAAGAGAAGATTCACGTTATCCATAATGGCATCGATCTGGCCGAGTATGTGAAGGCGACCGACACCTCTGCGCTGGAATCGTATGGAGTGGACCCGGATCGCCCCTATGTCCTGTTCGTTGGGCGAATTGCCCGACAGAAGGGGATCATTCATCTAGTCGAGGCGATCCCGCAGATCGACCCGGACCTGCAGGTTGTTCTGCTCGCCGGTGCCCCGGATACGGCCGAGATCGGCCAGGAGATGAGCGACAAGGTCGCCGAGGCGGCTCGCCAGCGTGACGGGATCATCTGGATCGACAAGATGGTGACCCGGGAAGAAGCGATTCAGTTCTACTCCCACGCAGACGTCTTCTGCTGTCCATCGGTCTACGAGCCGTTCGGCATCATCAACCTCGAAGCCATGGCCTGCGAGACCGCCGTGGTTGCAGCCGCCATCGGCGGGATTCCAGAAGTTGTGGTTCCCGAGGAAACCGGATTGCTGATCGACCTGCCACTCAAGCCGGGCACGTTCGAGCCGGTCGATCCGGCTGGCTACGCAACCGCGCTGGCGGAGGGGATCAACCGTCTGGCAAAGGATTCCGAACTTCGCGCGAAGATGGGCAAGGCCGGGCGGAAGCGTGTCGAGGATCACTTCTCCTGGGACGCGATCGCCGAGCGAACGGTGGAACTCTACCGGTTGCTGGTCGAAGGATAGGGATTCAATGGACGAGCGCGCGCTTGATCCAGAAGATGTCGTAGCGTTCCGGATCGCGGCGAATGATGTGGTCGGGCTCTCTCGACGAGGGATCGAGGAGGCCCGGGAGGTGTTCCCTGAGCTGATCGCCGCGATGGAGGGCCACGGCCCTGTGCCATCGTTCAATTTTCAGGCGCCTGACTACACAGGGCAGACTGGCGCCGAAGAAGTCGAGCCTGGCCACTTCCAGGTCACCGGTTTCGATGGTGGACAGGAAGCCTGGCACCTGGTGGTCTTCGCTCACATGGTTCGGGTCTATGCCTGGTCGGGCGATGATCGATTCGAGCGACAGCTGACGATTCTGAACGAACCTGGCGGGCTCGATCTTGGCGACATATCCACGCAAGATCTCTGGGACGCGATCTTCATGAATGCGCGTGTTAGCCGGTTCGGTGATGGACCGCTGGAGAACCAGTCGAACGGGATGACGTATGTCAGCAACGAAGTGCTGCGACGAGTTACCAGCGCGATCGAGCGGGGAGCCCGAATCGACCTGACTGTCGACTAGGCTAGCAATGCCGAACGAAAAGCCGGGACGCCAGATCATCTGGCGTCCCGGCTTCGTGTCTAACGTCTCCCAGTATCCGGTAGACTGGGCAGCTCCGTCTGCCCCTCGTCAACCAGTCCGGTTCACTGGACCGGGCGACAAGGTGGTAG
>SLFF01000226.1 GCA_007124395.1 Thermomicrobiaceae bacterium
CACCTCCCCTGGCTCCTGCTCCATCACTTCGAGGAACGGAACCAGCATCCGCCGGTAGACCTCGGCAATTGCAGCTCGCTTTTCCGGGTCAGTAACGATAAGCCAGCGCCAGTTCTGCAGGTTGAATCCGGTCGGCGCTTGCAACGCGATCTCCAGGCACTCCTGAATGATCTGGAGCGGGACATCCCGCTCCAGATCGAGGCGCTGACGCACGGCGCGTGTTGTTGTCAGAACGTGATCGACACTTGCTCGATCGATTTCATCAACGCGCAATTCGTCTCCTCCCACTGACGTCACCGGACAGTTCCAACGACTACAAGATGGTTGCCGGGCACTATCACTGACCCATCCAGGCGGCGACCCCGGGTATCGAAGACCGCGATCAGCTCTTTTCTGAGCTCCTGCCGGTCTGCCTCATCCAGCCGGCTGGAAGCCGCTATCGCGGGCCCGAAGTTCGCCAGCATGAGGTCGATGTAGTACTCGGAAGACCGAACCGGAAAGGCAAGTGCCCGCTCGTTGAACTCCAGATCAACCGCATCACCGAGCAGTTCCCGGGCACCGTCGATGGTTCCCCACTTCATCGGGGACGGAGCGTCAGCTGGTGGTGGGACGTACGTCGCAATCGTCTTGTTGAACTGGGCGATGTCTCCATCCGGGGTCCAGGCCGTGAAGCCGATCCGGCCACCCCGGCTACAGACACGAACCATCTCACTGGCCGCTCTCTGCTGGTCCGGGGCGAAGATCACGCCGCACGTTGACAGCACGACGTCAAAGGAATCCTCCGGAAACGGGAGATCTTCCGCATCAGCCTCCTCCAGAGTGACATCGAGCTGCTCTGCATTGGCCCGATTCCTCGCAATGTCCAGCAGATCAGGCGAGTAATCGATCCCGGTCACATGGGGGAATCCACGCCGCTTCGCGGCCAGCGCGGTATTGCCAGTTCCCGTTGCAACATCCAGCACGCGATGATGCGGCAACACCGGAATGACATCGCAAAGATGCTCACTCATCGCCACAAGGTTCATGTGATTGATTACCCGCTGATAGTCTCCAGTCGGCCACACCTGTTGCTGAGCCTGCTTGATCGTCTGAAGATCTACTGTCATGGTCCAGGACTCCTTTCTTGAATTCGGAACCTGCGATAGTGCCTCAAACCTAGTAGCTCGCATTGCCAGATTGAAGGCAGAACTGGCAGTTACGCTGGCAGTTTTCCGGGAACCGCCACTCAGGTCTACGCTCTGTTAAAATCGGGGACACTCTTTACGCTGTGCGAAAGTTCAGCGAGGAAATGATGATCTCCCGATCGCCGTTTGGTGACGAACTGCGTCGAAAACGACGAGAGACTGGCCTGACCCAGGAGCAGCTCGCTGAGCGATCTGGCGTCAGCATCCGGGCGATAACGGACATCGAGCGGGGGGTCGTCGAACGGCCGCACGTCGACACCGTGCAGCTCCTTGCAGACGCGCTCGAACTCGAGCCGGATGAAGCCCGGGAGTGGCTGAATCTGCGTCAGGCTGCAACGTCGCTGCCTCAGCCATACGCAGGCGATGTTTCAACACTGCCAGACATTCCGAACCACCTGATCGGTCGGGATGAATCGGTCAATGAACTGATCGGATTGCTCCGGGACCCGAGCATCAAACTGGTGAACTTGACCGGACCCGGCGGAGTCGGGAAGACACGGGTTGCCGTTGAAGCTGCCCGCCGAATCGCATCTGAATTCCAGGACGGCGCCCGATTCGTCGACCTGGCGCCACTTCAACACCCGGAATCGGTCCTGCCCGCGATTGCCGAGGAATTTCAGGTCCGAGGGACGAACCGAACCACACTGATCGACAGAGTCTCGAATCACCTGCGACGTCGATCAGTTCTGCTCATTCTCGACAACTTCGAACATCTCCTGTCAGCTGCGCCGGAGATCGCCGGGCTGGTCAATCGAGACATCAGCGCGAAGGTCCTCGTCACCAGCAGGGCAAGGCTTCAGCTTCAGGCGGAGCATGAGTTCCCGATTGGCACACTTGCAGTTCCGGATCCGTCCGAAGTCGACAATCTAGCCAACTATCCCGTCGTCAGAATCTTCGAGGAGCGTGCCCGTCAGGCTGACCCGGCGTTCGAACTCACTCCAGCTAACCGCAGCGATGTGCTCGAGATATGCCGGCTGGTTGACGGTCTCCCGCTTGCCGTTGAGCTTGCCGCCGCACGAGTCAGGATTATGTCGCCAGGCGAGATAATCCCCCGATTACAAGAGCGGCAGCACCTGTTGTCGGGTGGATTTCAGGATGTCCCGAACCGACACCGGACGATGCGCGACGCTATCTCCTGGAGTTACCACCTGCTTGATTCCGAAGAACAGCGAATGCTACGTCAACTCTCGGTTTCTGTCGGAGGCTGGACGCTCGACGCCACGCTCGCGGTGTGCCAGACGAACATCGATGTGATCGACGGTCTCACCACGCTCCGGGACAGCAATCTGATCGAGCGCATAGACAGTGCTGGGGAGGAATCCCGGTTCCGGATGCTGGAGACGATTCGCCAGTTCGCACTCGAGGAGCTTCGCGAATCCGGTGAGTACGACCAGGTCCGGTCGTCCCAGGCCCGATACTGTCAGAAACATACTAAGGGTCTGGTCCCGCAACTCCTGGGGCCGGATCCGGGCGAGGCTATGAATGCGATCGAACGGGAGATGCCCAACATTCGCCTCGCCCTCGACTGGGCGAGCGAGCATGATCCCGAACTCGGACTCGATCTTTGCGGGTCAGTCTCCTGGTACTGGCTGCGCCTTCGCGGCGATATCTCCGAAGCTCGCACCTTGATCAGTCGCTCGCTGGAATCAACGTCTGTCCGCTCTCCGTCGCGAATGCGAGCACTTTCCGGGCTCGCCTGGACCGCACACATGCACCACGATTCCGACGTCGCTGCCCACGATGCACAGGACGCGTTGCAATTTGCCCGCGAATCAGGAGACGACTGGTATACCGCGTGGCTGCTCCACCTGCTCGGCCGTATCGCCTATTTTGAGAAGGATCCGGACGAGGCAACCCGGTACGCCAATGAGAGCCTTCAGATAGCCAGGCGAATCGACGATACGTGGCTGATCGCCTGGTGCTTTCAATTGCTGGGAATTGCTCGATTCATCGCTGGAGAACCGGAATCAGCCCGTCCCCATCTCGAAACCAGCTACGAGGCATGGGCATCGATCGATGATGAGTTCGGGATGGCCGCACTGAGCGCCCTCCTGGGCGTGGTTACCCGCATGGAAGGCAAGTATGAACCGGCCCTCGAGCTCTTCCGGTCGAGCCTCGCCAGATATCAGAGGCTAGGAGCTATCTGGTTCGCCGCAAACTTCATCGCCGAGATCGTGGCGCTGGCGGCGTATCTGGGCGAGACAAAACGGGCGGCACGGCTATCCGGATTCGTCGAGGAAGGCTGGAGTCAAACCGGCGCAGGTCCAGCACCCTTTACCGCCACGAGTTACCAGGATGCCCGGCAATTGCTGCATGACTCCGAAGCACTCGACGAAATCGCCAGCGCCCGTCGTCACGGACAGGCAATGACTCTCGATGAAGCAATTTCCGAGGCACTCCTGGTCGGAACCGAAACCTGAACTGAATTGACGATCACATGATGCCGATCTAGATCGCCAACCACTCCCGTTCGGCCTCGATCATCTCATCAACCATCTGGCGGATCTGCTCCAGTGTCATCATCGCGCTCGTCAGCGGATCGAGTGCAATCGCGTGGTAGATGTGTTCCCGATCGCCGGTGAGCGCGGCCTGAACGGCCAGATCCTGCACATTGACGCTGGTTCGGTTGACCGCAGCACATTGCGGGGGAAGCGGCCCGGGAGCGGTCGGCTGGATGCCGTTGCGATCGACCAGGCAGGCAACCTCGACCGTGCACCGATCAGGCAAGTTCGGGATGAGTCCAGTGTTCGGCACGTTGCCGTAGATGACTCGTGGCTGGTCCGTAACCATGCTGTGCATGATAAAGGCGCCGTACTCGCTGGAAGGCTTCAGTTCCTCCTTGAACTGGGCTAGCAGCTCCCGGGTTCGGCCGGCAATGTCTCGCTCGCTGTGCGGGCGGGGCCAGCGCTCCGGGATGTACTCATGCACCAGATCCGGATTCTTTCGGAAATACGGCATGTACTCCGAAGCGTGATGGCTGGATTCGGTATGGAAGTAGCCGAACGCTTCCATGATCGAGGTCCGGACCCGCTCCTGCGCGCCCTCGTAGGTAGTGGATCCCTGCTGCACGCTGTGATCTCCGGAGTCCGGTGCCAGGTTCCTCACCCGGTGCGCCTGTCCAAATCGTTCGCCCATGACCTGACGGATTCGTGGGTAGAGATCTTCGCTACCACGCTGGAAATCGAGAAACCACGCCTGGTGATTGATTCCGGCTACCGTGAAGTGAATATCCTCGTAGGGGACATCGATCTGTTCAGCCAGCATGTGCGATGTGTTCTGCACGCTGTGGCAGAGACCAACCGGCGTAACACCCAGCTCACTCATGAACCAGCAGTTCATCGCCATCGGGTTAGCGTAGTTAATCACCTGAGCAGCGGGGCAGACATCCAGGATGTCCTCAACGATCGACTCATAGACCGGTGCAGCGCGCATGAAGCTGAATACGCCTCCAGGCCCGATCGTGTCGCCTACGGTCTGGTCGATCCCGTATTTGAGCGGGATCTCTTTGTCGAGACGACGTGTCTCGTCATCCCCGATATAGAAGGTGATGATCACGAAGTCAGCACCATCCAGGGCGGCGCGGCGATCGTCCGTTGCTTCGATTCGCGTGGCGAACCCGTAGTGATCCACCAGTTCCCGAGCCGCGGCCGCGGTGCGCTCCGCCCGATCCAGGTGAATATCCATCAGGCTGATCGTGCAGTCACGCAGCTCCGGGAAGCTCAGCACGTCGCCAGTCAGTCGCAGCGGAAACACATAGCCGCCAGCACCGATAATCGCAATCTTCATCGTGAGACTCCTCGATTCACGTTCGATTCATGTGTTCACTCGACAGGAGATCTGAGTCCAGTATCGCAGAGCAGCGCGCCCACTGGTGAAGAATCGGTCAACAGACCCTTGACCCTGACGTTACGTCATACCGCGGGCTATGTCTGATGGGTCGAGAGTTCGAGTTGTGGGGGGCGATCATGGCAGGACGATACACAGTCAAAGCGGTAGCAGAGCTGGCCGGAATCAGTGTGCGCAGACTGCACCACTATGACCAAATCTGTCTCAGAA
>SLFF01000121.1 GCA_007124395.1 Thermomicrobiaceae bacterium
AGGGTGAACTCGCCGAGTTGCTGGAACACGCCAGCGCCTTCGGAGAGGATCGGTACCCCGTTTCGCTCGTTGAGCAGGGCGCCTTCTTTCGCAACCAGATTCATCCCGTCGATAACGGCGTTGACCAGCAGCACATCGTATTGCTTCATCGCGGCCAGCGCTCGGTGGTAGTCATCTCCAAGGAACAGGTTGATCGGTTCCCAGGCCACGCCATCCTGCTCGGCAGCATTGGCGTACTTGGTGTTGATTCGCCCGACGATCGTGTTGATGTCGTCGAGGTAGTCGACATACTCGGGGACTTCCAGGCGGGACGGAACCAGAAAGGCGATGAAGTTGACCTTTCCGAGGAACTCGGGATGCTTCTCCAGGAATCGGTCGAAGGCGTGAAACCCCCGGACGATGTTCTTGCTCGGCTCGGCCCGATCGACCCGGATAATGGTGTGTTCGTTCCAGAACTGCTCGAGATGCTCTGCGTGTCGGAATGCCTCTTCCTCGACAGCAGTCTCCCTGACGGCATCGACATCGATCGAGATCGGATAGTGCCGCACCTGAGTGACGTGTCCATTGTAACGGATCGTGCCGCTGGGGTAATCGAGATCTACGCCATCGAGGTTTGCCTGGCAGGTGTTCATGAAACTGCGAGCGTGGCCCGGTGCCTGAAAGCCGATTATGTCGTTGGCGAGCATGCTGTGGCAAATCGCTTCACGCATCTCGGTTGGAATAAGGCGCCAGTAATCAGGATCAGGCCACGGAATATGGATGAAATGCTGCAACGTAATGTCTGGTCGCTGCTCGCGGATGAACCCCGGGGTGAGATAGAGGTGGTAGTCCTGAAGCATCACCACCGGTGGTCCGCTCCCGGCATCGACCGCCGCGATGATCTCGTCAGCGAATGCTTTGTTGGCCGGAACATACCCGTCTCGCCAGGCAGTCCACGTCTCGGCATCGATATCAGGTGACCGGGGCGTATCCCAGAGATAGTGCTGCAGGAACCAGAGAAGCGGGTTGCTGATGTGGTTGTAGTAACGATCGTAGACGTCTTCGTCGGTGACGACGAACCGAAGTCGAAAGTCTGAATCATCCGGACTGATAACCGTTTCGCCGGCGGCCTCTGCCTGATCATGGCGGATTCGATCTCCTGGAGTCATCGCGGCGGCAACCCAGATCGGATCGGTATAGCGACTCACCGCGCTGACCGCGGTGACCACGCCACCGGTTCCACGCTTGGTGCTGAGAGTGCCGTCTTCCTCTTCCTGGAATTCGATTGGTCCACGATTCGACGCAATAATCAGCGTGATTCGTTCGAGAAGCTCCCTCGCCGAATCAGGGAGTGACTTGCTGTCCCTTACATTCTCCGAAGCTGCAGTCTGTTCCCTGTTAGTCACGCCTGCTCCTTACCTGGTCCCCGTGTTTGCTGCCCTCGATCGCGCTACTCATCGAGTGCGATCCCTGCATGATGATTCGCAAGTTGCTGGCCGCGTGACGGAACCACGTTGATCATCGCCTGATTGATACTAGCACAGTAAATTCGCCTGTCCGGCTGCGCTCGGCCCTCGTGTAACCCTATGCGATCACGCCTTAATTGCGGTATCCTGCACGTACTAATGGGAAAGGGGTGCTGCAGCTGGTGTCAGATGTGGAGCAGAGATTCTGTCCTGATTGTGGGAGCGACAACGTCGACTTTACACAGCGGGGGTACGCCGGGAAGACTGATGAGCGCCATCAGTTCTATCGGTGCTATGAGTGTGATCGGCTCACCTATGAGATTCTCTCCCGAAACGCCCGCGAAATGAAGATGGAGCGGGTGGAAACGGGCCAGATCATCGAAGAAGATGGCCACCTCTACCGTGTCATGCGTATTCTCAAAATCGGGATCGATGAGCATCTGATCTATGTCCGGGCTGAAAACGATGCCCGGGCGGAAATGCGGAAGTGGCGTCGCAGACACTGAACACCACCTCAACCAGTGCGAAGAGAGAGACCCCCGACGGGGATTGGTCGGGGGTCTCTGTTTGCTCGTCTGAAGAGTTGTGCTAGTTGACGGTCAGAATGCCGTGCATCCCAGCATCCCGGTGGCCGGGGATGGTGCAGTAGAACTCGAATTCACCTGCCTCGTCCGGCATGGTGAGTGTGACCGAATCTTCCTCGCCGGATGCCACTTCAACATGGACACGCTCTCCGTCGAAATCATCGATCGTAAAGTCGTGAAGCTGGTTGCCGGCGTTGTCGAAGTTGATTGTCAAATCGCTACCCGCATCAGCTGACACTTCTTCCGGGTCGAAGTACATCTCCCCCATTTCCATGTCAACGCTGGAGCCGCCGCTGTCACCATTGCCGTTTCCGTTGCTGTCATCGTCACCACCACAGGCGGAAAGAACGAGCAGCGACATAACTGCGATCGATGCGAAAAACCCGAAACGCTTGAACAAGATCGTCCTCCTTCAGAGGATCATTCCGGGCACAAATATGGTGCCCGAAAACCAAAAAATGTGTTTTGGTGGCTGTCGGAGCGGTGAGGTCTTCAGGGCTCCTGGCAGTCGCCAGATTCGTCAATCATTATAAGCCGCCAACTTGCGATGAGTAACGCGTGCGACCTCATCGTCAGGGTTTTCCTTACACAAGGTCCGTCGAATGCTTACAAATAGCGGCCGAACCAGTCAGTCATCCACCGCAGGCGCTCCAGACGTCGGTCGGGTCGACCCGATCGGGAGAGATTGTGGCTCTCACCGGGGAACCGGACAAACTCGGTCTCGCGATTCAGTCGCTTCAATGCCGTGTACCACTGTTCTCCCTGCTCGACTGGACAGCGGAGATCGTTCTCACTGTGCATGATCAGAATCGGCGTCTTGACGTTGGCGACGTGTGCCAGGGGTGAGCGATCATAGTAGAAATCGGGATCATCCCATGGCAGTGAGCGGAACTCCCACTCTGAATAGGTCCAGACCAGGTCACTGCTGCCAAACAGACTCTTCCGGTTGCAGGTGCTGCGCTGAGTAATCGCGGCGGCAAATCGATCGGTCTGGGTGACGATCCAGTTGACGAGGTACCCGCCGTAGGATCCTCCGGTGACCCCAAGTCGATTCGGGTCGATCCAGTCGAAATTGCTCAGCGCCGCATCGAGACCGGCCATGACATCCTGGTAGTCTGTACCGCCCCAGTCTCCCATGGCTGCGCTGACGAACTCCTGCCCGTAGCCGGTGCTTCCTCTGGGATTGGTGTAAAGCACCCCGTATCCCTGAGCTGCCAGTAGCTGGAATTCATGAAAGAAGGTGTTTCCGTACATCGCATGTGGCCCGCCGTGGATTTCCAGAACCAGCGGGTAACGAACGCCATCGCGCCGGTCGATCGGCTCGAGGACCCAGGCTTCCACCGATGCGCCGTCCAGCGTTTGATACTCCAGCCGGGCCGGCGTCGCCAGTGACACCTGTTCGAGCAGCGTCGTGTTGTGTCTGCTGAGCTGTTGTTCCTGGTTCGCCTGTTTCTCCGTGGTGAATACCTCGGCTGGCGTGACCGGGTCGGATGCGGTGAAGGCGATCTGATCGTCGGAGCTGGCGCTGAAGGTCATCACCTCGCGGTCTCCGCCAACAATCTGTTCCCAGGAACCGGTAGATCCAATGCGGATGATGCCGACGTTGCCGCGGTCGCTCATCAGCGAATAGATTGATGCGCTGTCGCTGGACCAGACCGGGCGCTGCGCGGGGACACCATAACTGCTATCGCCACTGCAGGTATTCGACATCTCCCGGTCGATCGATTCCGTCAGTACATCGACGTGTCCGGAGGTGAGATCTGCTATCCAGATTCGATCAAGATTTGTTGGGCCATACGGCGCTTCGACGCGATGCCCTACGAATGCCAGCTTCGAGCTATCCGGGGAAAATGCGGGCAACCCGTAGACGCCGTCATGGTTGGTGATCCGGCGCAATGTATCGGTGTCGAGATCCATGAGCCAGATGTCGGTGCGGCGCTCATCGTCGCGCTCGGCGGACTGATTCGAGGCGAAGGCGAGGTATCGCCGGCAGGGAGAGAGGGCCGGTTGGGCGTGATCGTAGTCGCCGGACGTCATCTGGATGATCCGTCCACTGAGCAGGGCAACGCCAAGGTGGTTTCGGCGGCCATCTCGATAGCCGACTCCATCCATCCGATGGGCGAGCGTGGTAATTCTTCTTGGTTCGTTCGACGGATCGGTCTCAGATTCGTCATCGGCCACGTCCGAAGCGTGCTTCAGGCGGTGATCGTCTCCCGCTCTGGCGACAAACAGGAACCCGCGACCGCTGGATGTCCACTCGAACTCGATAACGCCGTCGTGCAGATCGGTCACCTGCTCGGCTTCGCCGCCAGCGAGATCGAGCCGGGCGATCTGGGTCTTTCCCCACCGGTCGGTGAGAAACGCGAGCTGTGAGCCGTCGGGCGACCAGCGCGGGCTCGTGTCCTTGCCGTCGCCTCGCGTCAGCTCGAATTCGGACCCCCCGTTCGTTTCGGCGATCCAGATCCGGGAGCGGTACCGTTTCTCGTCGAGCAGCACACTGGTGACGACGTGAGCGACTCTGGAGCCGTCTGGCGATAGCTGTGGATCGCTGACGTACTTGATTCTGGCAAAGTCTTCGATCTCAACTGGACGTTTCATGGGTGCCATCTCCTGATCGATCGATCGGCCGAAGGTCCGCTTGAGGCCCGCTCGGCTACGCTCTTTGCTGCTCCGCCCACCGGCTCCAGATCGTCGCGGCGTACTTGATCCCGCTCAGATAGTGCCGGATGGTGATGAACTCGTTGGCGGCGTGACCACGCCAGTCCGGCGGACCGACAGCCGAACCAGCCCCGGGTATACCGAGCTTCGTGGCGAACCAGGTCGCCTGGCGGCCGGACGCATCACCAGTCGGACGCACGGTCGGTTCCTTCTCGTAGATTTCCTTCGCCGCGTTGATCACGGTCTGTACGAACGGGTCATCCGGCGACGTGCGAGATGGTTCCACGCCGCTTTGGGCGCTGACCTCGATGTCCTCGAAACCGTGACTGATGAGGTGTCGTTTCACCTTCTCGAGAATGTCAGCAGGATCCTGATCAGCGACGAGCCGGAAGTCGATGTTCACGGTCGCGGTCGCCGGCAGCAGGGTCTTGCGACCTTCACCGACGTAGCCGGACGCGAAGCCGGCGATATTGCAGGTCGGAGTGAAGAGCAGTTGTTGCAAAGCGTCGATCCCCGAAACGCCGCCGACG
>SLFF01000294.1 GCA_007124395.1 Thermomicrobiaceae bacterium
AAACGAGGATGCGGTGGAGTGTGAGGCGGCCGCCCGGGAGCTGGCGGACGATCTGACGGTGGAAGCCGAGCGTGCGGGGATGCGGGGTGTTGAAATTCTGGGCCCAACGCCGGCGTTCGTTGCCCGGATTCGTGGGTACTACCAGTGGCAGATCATTCTCCGGGGTCCCGATGCCCGCCGGCTGGTGGCCGATGCCGGAATTGCTCCGGGTTGGCTGATCGATGTCGATCCGATGAGCATGATCTAACGGCGCCAGCCGGGTGAATCGGTATACTAGCGATTGGGCGCGTTGGGCGTCTTTCCGCGCAGAGAAACGACGAGGTAGCAGGAGATCATGGCGGAACTTGAGATCATCACCGAGGGCGATCCGCGGCTGCGGCAGAAGGCGTCCCGGGTTCGAAAAGTCGACGACGATGTGCGCAAGCTGGCTCAGTCGATGATGGAAACGGTCGAATCTACGCCTTATGCAATCGCGCTGGCTGCTCCGCAGGTTGGCGTGCTGCGGCGAGTCATTGTCGTGAAGCTGCCGGCCGAAGAGCCCGAGGAAGCCGAAGAAGGCGAGGAGCCGGAAGGGCCGGTCGAGCTGATGCTGGCCAACCCGGAAATCATCCGTTCATCCGGACAGCAAACCGGGATCGAAGGGTGTCTGAGTATTCCTGGCTGGATCGGTGAGGTGAAGCGGGCGATGCACATCACGGTGAAAGCACGGGACATGAGTGACAAAGAAGTCCGGGTCAAGGCATCGGGATTTCTGTCTCGCGCGTTGCAGCACGAGATCGATCACCTGGATGGCGTTCTCTTTGTCGATCATGTCGAGGATCGGGAAACCCTGCGGTACGAGCCGTTCGATGATGAGGATGACGAAGATGCGGCAAACCCGGATACGATCGGTCAGACGGAGAAGTCTCGCAGCAGCTAGCTCGGGCTAGTCCTGATGATCGTGCCGGGTCCGGGTATCTGGCGTGCCCTTACCGGTCTGATCGATCCGGCAGCCTTCGGCGACGATAATGGCGTCGATTACCCGCAAGCTCTCCTGCACGCGATCATTTTCATTGAACACGACATAATCGAAGTCGCGCACCTTCCCGAGTTCCCATGATGCGGTGGTTGCCCGCTCCATCAGGGCTTCGGGGTCATCCGTCTTACGGCCTCGCAGCCGTGCGGTCAGTTCACCCATCGTCGGGGGAAGCAGGAAGATGAAGATCGCGTCCGGCATGATGGCGCGGATCGTTGCGGCACCCTGGACATCGACCTTGATGACGACGTTCCTGCCGTTGGAAATCTCATCTTCCACACGTTTCCTGGGGACGCCATAGAGGTTGCCATAGACTTCGGCTGATTCGAGGAAATAGCTGTTCTCGAGCGCCTCTTCGAACTCCTGCCGGGTCATGAAGATGTAGTGGACGCCATCGATCTCGCCAGGACGGCGCGGCCGCGTTGTTGCGGTTACTGCATAGGAGTAGTCCGGATGGCGCAGGCGCATCTCTTCGATGACGGTATCTTTGCCAACCCCGGAAGGTCCGGAGATGACGATGAGCCGCGGGCGGTTGAGCGAGCGCAGATCATCGATCACCTCATCGGCCTGTTCGTTGAGTCGAAGATCGTCTCTCACCAGTTCCGCCTCGCTTCCAGACCGGGAGCGTTCCCGATCACTTGGTCCGTTCGTCCCTCGCGCATGATGACACAAAACTGTGTCCCGATGCGAACTCGTGACGAGAGTTCAGGACATATCGATTCGATCGCCGGTAGACTTTGGTGGAGTGCAATGGTGAGAGTGGCTCGGGATTGATGGAAAGTAGAGAACGCCTGTGTTCGATGTTCTGACGATAGCAGCGGTGACCGATGAGCTGTCTGATCGGGTCGTCAACGGCCGGATTCAGAAAGTCATCCAGCTTGACCCACTCAGCTACGGGCTGGAGGTCTTCAACCATGGAAAGCGCCGCATGCTGGTCGCCCGCGCATCGAGCCAGACGCCGGGGCTCTACCTCTCGGAGACACGGTTGACGGCTGATCCAGACCAGGTTTCCCCACTCCTGCTGCTGCTTCGGAAATACGCTCGCGGTGGGGCGATCGTCGGAATCGAGCAGCCACCACTCGAGCGCATCGTGCGGCTGAGTATAGCGAAGCGATTTTTTCCGGACAACCGGGCCGATGACGATGAGGAGCTCGACAACGAAGATGCCGAGCTGATTTATACGCATATGATCGTTGAACTGATGGGGCGACACAGCAATGTGGTGCTGGTCAATGACGATGATCAGATCATGGATTCAGCCAAGCGGGTTACTCAGGAGATGAGCCGGGTGCGCCCGATTCTGCCGCATCGCAAGTATGAGAACCCGCCTCCACAGACGAAACAGGACCCGCGGAGCCTGGATACCGAATTAGCCCGCGGCATTCTGGAGGATGGTGAAGGCAAGATCGCGGTCACCCAGCATCTGGTGCGGGCGATCAATGGGTTCAGCCCGCAGATGGCGAACGAAGCGGTCTACCGGGCATTCGGTCAGAACGATCTGAAGATCCGCGACATCGAGCCGGACGACGAGACCGCCGGAAAGCTGGCGGCCGGAGTTCAGGAGGTTGTTACCGCGATGGAAGCCGGGAACTGGGAGCCATCGGTTTATATCGATGATGGCGCCGTTCGAGCGTTTGCACCCATTCGGCTGCACTTCATGGAGGCCGAATACGAACGTGAGGCCCACGAGACGATCTCAGCGGCTATTGAGCGAGCGCTGGAGGCCGGCGGGGTACGGAAGCCCGTTCGACACGCCCAGCGTCGCGAGACGCTCATTTCCGAGATTCAGAACGGGATCGAGCGGGCTGATGCCCGGGTGCGATCGCTCACCGAGCAGCTGGATCGGGCCGAGCATGGCGATGAGCTGCGGGTGAAGGGCGAGTTGATCTATGCTTACCTCTGGAAGATCAACCCCGGAGACGCTGAGCTCGATGCCGACGGAACCGTGGTATCCCTCGATCCAGAGCTCTCGGCCAGTGACAACGCCCAGCGATATTTCGAGCGATATCACCGATTGAAGCAGGCGTCCGAGAACCTGCCGAAGCTGCTCAAGCGGGCTCAGGCCGAGCTGGATTACATGCGACAGCTCCGGACCCAGGCGGAACAGTCTGACGGGATCGAGCAGATCGAACAGCTGCGCCGTGAACTGCAGGCGCACGAGAATGCCCGGTCCGCCGCGGCCGGTGATGGCAACAAGAAGAAGGGCTCCCGGCAACCGAAGCCGAAGAATCCGGACAGCTATCGCACCGAGCGGTCAGACATCATCTATGTCGGTCGCAGTGGCCCGCAGAACGAGCGTGTCGTGTTCGATATGGCTGCGGGAAACGATATGTGGCTGCATGCCAGAGGGCTTCCCGGTTCGCACGTGGTGGTGCACTGGGGAGGTCAGCCGGATGATCAGATTCTGGAGCGGGCGGCATCCGTGGCAGCCTGGTACAGCTCCGGACGGACCAGTACCAGTGTCGAAGTCGATGCAACCGAGTGCCGCTTCGTCCGGAAGATTCGCGGTGCCGGGCCAGGCATGGTGACGTTCCGCCACGAGCGGACCCTCAATGTCCGCCCGCAGAGCCCGGAAGATGCCGGTCTCGAGCCACGCTAGAGTCCCCGACCGCGGTATTGCAGGATTCTCCCGACAGCCCGGCATGGGTTGGCTGAGGTGGCAAGGGCTATCCTCAACATAGACAACTGGTGAAGCGCGCCGGATTGTCGACATTCCTGGAATCCACACGAAAGAGTCACCGTGCTGAGACGATCTCGATACAGAAAAGAGATGTGGCGGCGAATCTCCGTCGCCGCGGTGGGGCTGGGTATGCTGGCGTTCGCCGCTGGCTGCGGTGGCGACGATCCTGACACCGTCGAGGTGGAAGGCGGCGATCCGGCGACCGGTGAAGAACTGGTGGTCTCCTACGATTGTGCGTCGTGTCACTACATCCCCGGGTTCCCGGAGTCGTCTGGCCATGATGCTCCGGGCCTCCAGCTCTGGCCCAATCGCGCGTTCGTTGCCGGTGCGGCGCCAAATCGTCCGGAGAACGTCATCTCATTTCTGATGGAGCCGGACAGTATCCAGCCCGGAAGCGGAATGCCGAACCTGGGCATCTCGGAGGAAGAGGCCCGTCACATTGCGGCCTACCTCTTCACAATCGGTGGTCCGGAGTAGGAAAGGTTCGAAGCTGATTTCCCGACACACTAACTGAACAGGAAAACGCCCCGTGAATATCACGGGGCGTTATTCGTTGGCTTACTTGAGGCTTCGTCTAGCGTCGCGTCTCATCGCTCTCGTCTGGATCGGGTCCAGCACCTGCCTCAGGAGTGGCCACCCAGCCGATACTGAAGCGTGACAGCAGCAGTCCGAGCTCATACAGCAGGTACATCGGAATGGCGACCAGCAGCATATTGAACGGATCCGGTGTCGGGGTGATGATCGCGGCGGCGATCATACAGCCGATCAGCATGAACTTCCGGATGGACGCCAGTCGCTCGGTACTGACGATGCCGAGTTTCACGAGTACGAAGATCACGACCGGCATCTGGAAGACCAGGCCGATCCAGAGCATCAGTCTGAAGTAGAAACTGAGGATCTCACTGGCTCGGAACGCATCTTCGAACACAACCGGCCCGTAGCCACCTGCACCGAAACCGGCGAGGAAGTTCAGGGCGCGTGGGACGACGATGAAGAACGCGAACGCCATACCGGCAACGAACAGAATGGTCACTGGTATGAGTGCGAGGCGCACGTAGTAGCGTTCCTCGCTGGTCATGCCTGGGCCCATGAATGCAATAAGTTGATACATGAGGACAGGCATCGCCAAGGCGACGGCAATGTAGAAGCCGACGCGCATGAAAGTGGAGAAACCTTCAGTCGGGCTGATCAACACGAACGTTTCCAGCCCGGAGAAATCCGCCATGACTCCCAGAAGCGGGAAGGCGAGAAGCAGACCGATCACGAACGCGATCGCGATGGCAATGGAAGAGTAAAGAATCCGCTGCCGGAGCTCCTCAAGGTGCTCCTGTAGCGTCATCTCCTCAAAAATGTCTTCTGGTTCCGGCTCCGGAAGCACCGGAGCATCGGTTCGGCCGCGAACGCGATCGATGATACTGACCATTGCCTCTGCTCTTGCTGTACTGACCGGGTCGTCGACTACGCTGGTTCACATGAACGTGGACGAAAACCCGGTCAGAGTGTGGCGACT
>SLFF01000166.1 GCA_007124395.1 Thermomicrobiaceae bacterium
ATCATCCGCTCCACAGGGTCAGACTATATTGCAAGGACACAAACGGCAATGGACTGAAAGTCCCGGAACGCGGAGCAAAAGGCACCGCAGAAATCAGTCACCGTCGGCCGGAATCTGCTCATCGAACACCTCCGGCTGAAACAGCACGGACTGATCCCGGCCACTACGCTTGGCAATATACATCGCCACATCTGCGTCACGGATCAGGTTTTCGGCCGTGCGATCAGAGATACTGGTCGTCGTCACGCCGATGCTGGGCGAGATGGACACTTCCGTTCCCGCCACCGTGAAGTGCTGATCGATCGACTGCCGAACACGACCGGCAATTGCCATCAGCTCGTCAGTGGAATCGATATCCGGAAGCATCACGGTGAACTCGTCCCCGGCAAAACGGGAAATAATGTCCTGGCCCCGAACAGATAACCGCATGCGCTCGGCCACCTGAATAAGCAAGTCATCGCCGGCATCGTGGCCGAGGGTGTCGTTTACCGATTTGAAGCGATCCAGATCGATGAACATCACCCCGATATTGCTCGTGCGGTGAGTCGTTGTGAGGGAATAATTCAGCATGACCACGAACGCCTCCCGGTTCAGCAAGCCTGTGAGGGCATCGTAGTTGGCCCGGAAGTCCAACTCTCGTTCGTGCCGTTTGCGCTGGCTGATATCCCGGGAATTCAGAACAATTCCATGAACCCCGGGAGTTTCCAGTTCGTTGGACGCGATCGTCTCCAGTTCCGCCACCCGCATGTGAAGGCCAACCAGTCGCCACTCGAACCGTGCCTCATGATGACCATTCATGATCATGTCCTGAATCGCGTCGAAGATGAGTGTGCGGTCATCATCATGCGCCCAGTCAAGAATCGGAGTGTCAATGAATGTGTCTGGGGACAGCCCGATTAGCTGCCTCGAGGACGGTGACTGGAAGCGAAATCGTAAATCACGGTCGAGCACACTGATGAGGTCTGATGAATACTCCACCAGCGCCTGAATCCTCGCCTCGCTCGCTTGACGGAGCTGATCGACTTGATACTGCGTGTTCTCCCGCAGAGTCAGGAACATTCGCACTACTAGCAGCAGCGCCCCGAACATGACGAACCACACGAGAATCCCGAACTGATCCCCCAGCGGTGCAGCTGCGAAAGTGAAGACAACAAGAGCAATACCAGCGGCAAGATACGGTAACAGGTTCTCGATTCGGCTAGCCAGCTCACCCGGCTCGGTGTTGGGCAATTTTCGTCGAACAACATCGACCTGACGTTGCGGGCTAGCGGACATCAGCGCAAAGCCGATCATCCAGAGGGCGTACGTCGGCACATGAAATTCATAGCTGCCGTGAGATTCGATATAGGCCCACCATAGAGTACTGACAAAGTAGATAAAGACGCCAGCCGTAAAAAGTGTCAGCACACCGATCCTGCCAGGCCGGGGGCGGTGAAGTATCTTAAGCAGAACGACAATCAGAAGCAGCAGAATCGTAGCGGGATAAACAAATTGCATCGCAGTTTCGATGCTGATCGATTGAGTTGTCAGGAGTTCCGGTCCGATAATGAAATAGCCGATTGCGACCAGGCCACTAATCAGCAGGATAGTCGCGTCTAACCAGTACCGCACATACTTCGTTCCGGTAGCCTTGTTGCGTGGAAACCGGGTGACGCCGAGCAACATAAGGACGACGCTCAGAAAATAGAATGCATCTGCTGGCGATGGAAAGGGCTCTGCCGAGCCACCAAGCGTGTACCACGCCCAGAATGCGTCGGCGATAAACAGGCCAGCCAGGCCAGCGCCGACAAGAGCCCAGGCTTTCTGCGACTGCCTGTCGCCAGGAAGATGTCGGATTGCACGGATGGCAAAGACGACGCCCAGGATCAAGATCGGTGCGAAGCCGAGTTCGGCCACGTAGGCATACAGTCTATCGCTACCCCAGCCGAGACTGATCAAGAGAATGTAGACCAGCAGATAGACGCCGAGCCCGACCAGGGCACGATTGCCCCAGTCACTCCACCAGAGCGGTGCAACCTTGCACGACGAGACTGGCGATTGTTCGGTCAGCATTTTCGAAGACATTTGCGGGGTCACAATCTTCGCGGCCTCACCGACCGGAATGCGTATTAGACAAGGTTATCTTCGGCCTTGTCTCACGCATAGCGTAATCTGTGGCCCCTCTTGTTTGCGTACCATAACCCGCCGGAGCGTTACATGTGTATGTATCGTCGAAAATCTCGCCGAACACATGACCACTGGTTGATCGAGGGAACGAAATATCCCTGAATAAAACACCCTGACCAGATGATTTCCTTCAGACAGGTCACTGACAGTTGCTATGGCAGAACGAGCAACTGAACGTCCAAGAATCCATCGCGAAAGTCCGCGCGGCAATCAGTCATCGTCGGCGGGAACCTGCTCGGCGAGCATCGCCGGCTCAAACAGCATGGTCTGATCCCTGCCATTGTGCTTGGCGATATACATGGCCACATCTGCATCACTAACCAGGCTCTCGGCCCTCAGATCAGAGATGGCAGTGGTTGTCACACCGATGCTGGACGAAATGAACACCTCTGTTCCCATCACAACGAAGGGCTGATCGATCGTCTGGCGAATACGCTCGGCAATGGCCATCAACCCGTCAGTCGAATCGATGTCCGGAAGCAGGACGGTGAACTCATCCCCGGCAAACCGGGAGATGATGTCCTGACTCCGAACCGAGGCTTTCATTCGTTCAGCCACCTGGATCAGCAGGTCGTCGCCAGCATCGTGGCCCAGGTTGTCGTTCACCGCTTTGAAGCGATCCAGATCAATGAACATCACGCCCAGATTACCCCGCGTTCGGACAGAGTTGAGGTGGTACTCCAGCAGACTCACGAACGCCGCCCGGTTCGGCAACCCGGTGAGGGAATCGTGATTGGCCCGGAAGTCCAGCTCTCGCTCATGTTGCTTGCGTTCGCTCATGTCCCGGGAGTTGAGCACGATTCCCCGCACTTCTGGAGTCTCCAACTCGTTCGAGGCAACGGTCTCCAGTTCAGCGACCTCCCCATTTGGACCAGCCAGACGCCACTCGAACCTTGCCTGATCATCCTCGCTCACGACCATGCCCTGGATCGCATCGACGACCCGTGGCCGATCATCTTCATGAACCCAGTGAAAGATCGATGTACCAAGAAACGTTTCCGGGGCAGCTCCAGTCAAATCTCGCGAGGATGGAGACTGAAACCGAATCCGGAAATCCTTATCGAGCACCGTGATCAGATCCGACGAGTGTTCCACCAGCGCCTGGATCCGGGTTTCGCTCGCCTGCCGGACCTGCTCGATTTGATACTGCGTGTTCTCCCGCAGCGTCAGGGCTAGACGCGCTATGACGAACGACGCCAGAACAATGAACAACACAACGAGAAGGCCAAAATCGTCAAGCATCCGGGGAACCGCTGCCAGGATGAAGACAACAAGAGCCATTCCAGCGGCAATGTACGGCAGTGCCGTCTCGACCCAGCTAGCCCCCTTGCCCGGCTCAGTGAGGGGTAGCTTCCGTCGGATGATATCGACCTGGCGTTGCGGGCTGGTCGCAATCAGCGCGTAGCCGATCATCCAGAGGGTGTAGGTTGGCACGTGAAACTCGAAGCCACCGCGAGATTCGAAATAGACCCACCAGAGATTGCCGGCAAAGAGGGCAATAATCCCAGCCGCCATGAGCGAGAGCATGCCAACCTTGCCGGGTCGGGGGCGGCGGAGCATCATGAAGAGAACCGCAATCACCAGTATCAGGTCGGTAAACGGATAGGCGAACAGCAGCGCACTCTGAAGGTCCAGGTTCGCCCTGTCAAGGAGACCCGCCCCGATGATGAAGTAGCCGACGATGACCATCCCACCCAGCAGGATGATCGCCCCGTCGAACAGGTATCGGAGATACTGCGGCATGGTGAGCGGGGGAGTGGGAAAACGCGTGACACCGACGATCAAGCAAAGAACACTCAGGATATAGAACACATCGGCGCTAGATGGAAACGGCTCTGCCGAGCTCCCGAGCGTATACCACGCCCAGATTCCGTCGGCGATCAACAGGCCTGCAAGGCCGGCGCCGATCGACGCCCACGCCATCTGCGACTGCCTGTCGTCAGGAAGATGTCGGATTGCACGGATGGCAAAGATCACCCCGAACATCAAGATCGGTACGAAGCCGAGTTCAGCTACGAAGGCATACAGGTTGTCGCTACCCCAGCCGGATATCAGCCAGAGCAGATAGACCAGCACGTAGACGCCGAGCCCGGCCAGGACACGATTACCCCAGTCACTCCACCACAGCAATGCGTCTTCCCGGGAGGAGACTGGCCATTCTTCTGATGCCATGTTCGAGTGTGTTCGTCGGATCACGATCAGCCGCTAACTTATCGGATTGAACGCGTTCGTGAGAGACCTGTCGCGACGTTCGTCGCAACCGTAGCGTAGACTGTGGCCCCTCGTGTTTGCGTACCATACTCCACCGCAGCGCTACATGTGCATGTACTTCCGGGAATATCGCCGAAAGCAGGACTGTTGGTTGATTGTGGATGGAGTGTTGCTGAATGATACACGTTAACCAGATTGACGTTTGTCATGATTGGTAGTTAGCTAAGCTGTAAGTCTTTTCAGACTAACACCAGAATGTCGGATCGAAAACAGGGGATCAGGCCGATCGTGAGCGATTCTACAAAGCATATCTCAATAGATCAGCAGCAAGGACGGCTCGACCTTCCCTGCTGTGAACCAACGATCCAGGTGCTGGCATTCTGGCCGCGTATCTGTGACTGTATGAACTCCCGGATACGATCCTGACGACGTGTCAGGTTGGGCCGGGAGCAATGCCACCGATCAGCCACTACTTTTTCAGGTCGAAAGGAAACAGATACCGTTATGTCGAAACCACTAGCAATCTTTTACGAGCACCCCGAATGGTTCAAGCCACTCTTCAAGAAGCTCGAAGAACGTGGGATTCCCCACGAGCACGTTCTGGCCCACGAACACCACTACGAACCAGATGACCGGGATGTTCCGTACAGCCTGGTCGTCAACCGGGTCAGCCCGTCATCGTACCTGCGGGGTCACACCAGCGCGATTTTCTATGCACTCCAGTACCTGCAGCATCTCGATACGCTCGGTGTGCCAACCGTAAACGGATACAAGGCTCATCTGCTCGAGGTTTCCAAAGCC
>SLFF01000227.1 GCA_007124395.1 Thermomicrobiaceae bacterium
CGATCAAGCTCAACGACTGACCCATCTGCTGTGACCATCGTCAGTGCTGTGATCGCCGTTGCCAGAATACCGTTCTGATCTCCAGAGCCGTGGGTTGCGGTGGCGCAGGCGCCACCCAGCGTGATCTGCGGCAGCGATGCCATGTTGTGCACCGCGTAGCCCGCCCGGTGAAGTTCAGCGCAGAATCGACCATACGGGATACCAGCGCCGACACGGGCGGTCTGGCGCTGGCGATCGATTTCGATAATCTCGTCGAAGTTCCCCAGTGAGATGTGATCTCCGCTGGTATCGGCAATCGTGGTGAACGAGTGCCGGGAGCCGATCGCTTTGACCTGATCGCTCGACGCCACGATACGGCGCAGTTCGTCGAGGTTATTCGGCTCATGAACGCGGGCTGCCTTGAACTGCTGGTTTCGAGACCAGTTCGTTGCAAAGAGTGTCACAGCAACCTCACTTTCACGAGTTCGCGTGCTTGTTGCTACCTAGTCATCGGCGCTGACAGGTTCCGGCTCCGGATCTGGCTGTTGTTGCACGGAGTGGCCTTCAACGTTGAGCTCCGGCAGCCACTGCAGCCAGCTCGGCAGATACCAGTTCCAGTCGCCGAGCATCTTCATGCTTGCTGGTACCAGGATGGAACGCACCACAGTTGCATCCAGAATCACCGCAACCGCGAGCCCGAAACCGATCTGCTGGAACATCACCAGTTCCCCCATCGAGAACCCGCTGAAGACGGCAACCATGATGAGCGCCGCACCGGTGATCATACTGGCAGTGGTACGCACACCATACATCACCGACCCGGTGTTGTCTTTGGTGAGATCGTAGCGCTCTCGAACCCGGCTCAGCAGGAAGACATGATAGTCCATCGACAGGCCGAACAGGATCGTGAACATCAGCAGCGGAACCCAGGCATCGATTCGCTCGACTTGCTGGAACCCGAAGATCTCGTTGCCAATGCCATGCTGGAACACCGCTACCAGAAGTCCGTAGGCGGCGCCGACCGAGAGCAGATTCATCAGCACAGACTTCAGCGGTACCACGATCGAGCGGAACGCCAGAAGCAGAAGCAGGAAGCTCATGCCGAGCACGAACACAAAGACGATCGGGGTGTAATCGTTCACCAGGTTGTTGAAGTCCACCGTATAGGCGCTTGGTCCGGTGACCAGAACGTTGGCCTCGGTTCCGCCGAAGATGTCAGGGATGTACTCATCACGGAGTCTCTCGATCGATTCGATCGAGCGGGAGCTGCCGGTGGCTCCGAGCGCGGCAACCTCGATTGCCGCCAGATTGCCTACGTCGTTTACCTGGATCTCGGCTGGACCAAAGGCGCCATCAGCGGCCAGTGTTTCGGTCATCTGCTCGATCGCAGTCGTAATGTCGTCGGTCTGGACATCGACGGCATCCACGACAACCACATTCGGTGCCTGCAGCGAGATCCCGGAGAACCGCTCCCCGATGGTCGAGAATGCCCGGGACGCCGATGCCTCTTCCGGCAACGTCTCGATTCCGGACTCGCCCAGCTCGATCGTGAAGTAGACCGCTGACAGCGCGATCATTATCGTTCCCACCACCACCACGCTGACCAGCGGGTGGGCCATCACGCGGGCGGAAATCCAGGTCCAGATGCCGCCGGTCTCGGTGCTGTCGATGCTGCGGTGAAACGGGTCATACCCGATGATCGTCAGCACCGCGAAGACACCAGACAGGCCGATGTAGGTCCAGATGAAGTAATCTCCCACGCCCAGTGCTCGGAAGACGAACGAGAACCCGAACAGCGCAACCGCGATGACGCCGAGCAGTACTCGACCGCGTCCGGAATCGATGCGGTCTCCTAGCATCCCGAGCATGGCGGGCAGCAGTGTCAGTGTTGCCAGCACTGAGACGATCACTACGATGATCGCGCCGATTCCGAGACTGTTGAACAGGTTCGAGGGGATGATCAGCATTCCGGTCAGTGCAATGACCACCGTAAGCCCGGAAAAGAAGACCGCTTTACTAGCCGTTTCTCCCGCATGGATGATGGCGGTGGCCTTTTTAAAGCCTTTCTGGCGCTCTTCACGGTATCGCCCAAGGATGAAAAGGGAATAGTCGATCCCGACGGCCAGTCCGATCATCACCATCATGTTGATCACGAAGAGCGACAGATCCATGAACTGACCGATAATCATCGTGGAGCCGATCGAAATGGTGATTGCAAAGATCGCCATCAGCAGCGGAATGCCGGCGGCGACGAGCGTTCCGAATACAACCACCAGAACGATCAGCGCCATCGATACGCCGATGGTCTCTCCGGTGATCAGATCACGCTCAGATGTTTCGACGAACGTCTCGTTGATGCTGTTGTTGCCTCCGGTGGATACGTCAAATCCCTGTGCACCATCGAAATCGTCCACGAGATCCATGTAGGCACCGATGCTCCCGTTGGAATCAATCAGGAAGACCGGCAGGATTGTGGCCTGCCCGTCGTCCGCGATCAATGATTCGTCCGGTACCTGCAGGAAACTGGCGACGGATTCGACGTTTGCGTCCGATTCCATCAGTGAACCTTGAATTTCGCCGACGAACGCCTGAAACTCGGGATCCTCTACCGTGTGCTCGGAGGACGAGACGACCAGAAACTCATCTGGCGCTGGTTCGCTGGAGGGCAGGCGCTCGTCGAGCAACTGGCTTCCCTGCACCGCCTCTGGCTCATTGGTGAAATTGAAATCCGTATTGAACTCGGCTGGAGAGAAAAGAATCGCCGAAATTGCCGAGACGATGATGGCTACCCAGGCGATGACAGTGATCCAGGGATGCCGGGCACTAAGCGAGGCAAGCTTCCCGGTAAAGCCACTCGGAGTCGTGGACATGGTCAGTCGCTACCTTTCGCGGGATTTGCGTCAACGGGAGTCATTCCGGTGACCATCCGAACCAGAAGATCGAGAATGGCACCGGTATCGATGGTATCGTCGTGTTCGAGTTTGAGCATCTGAATGCCGCTGGAAGCCGCGTGAAGCAACGCGCCCAGTACAGCGGGGTCGATGTCTGGCGTGATCTCTCCGGCGTCCTGAGCGCGCTCGATCGTTGTCGCCAGCAGTTTGCGAATCTCCTGGCGAGTACGGGAAAGATCGGCTCCGAAATCGTCCGGATCCCTGGCAGCCTCGACGGTCATCTGCATCTGACAGACCAGCGAGTCCCAGTCGTCACTGTCCAGAAGTAGACGGCGTCCGACTCGCTCGAGCGTTCCCATTGGCGAACCGCCAGATTGCGCTTCATCTTCGAAAACTCGCAGATTGCGGGACACCGCGTCCTGAAACACTTCGCGCATGAGTTCGTTCTTGCCCGGAAAGTAGCGATACAGCGCCCCTGCGGTAAGGTTCGCCTCTTCGGCAATATCTGCCATCCGTGCGCTGCGGAGACCCTTACGGGCGAACACGCGAGCGGCAGCCTCGACAATTGCTTCGCGTCGTGCATCGGTGTCTGGACGAGTAGATTGGGTCACAAGAAATTCCTGCGCTGAGGGCTAGTAAATTCAGTGAATGAACATTCATTCACTTGAGAATACTATCCCTGGAACCCGTCGATGTCAATTGTTCACCTCCAATGCGATCGAAACACTGTACCGGTGGCGAGTTCCCGGGTCCCAACTGAACACTACTGTTCACACATGTTGCTATTGACATGACAATATGGCATGTCTAGAATGACATATAAAGGGTTTACTATTACCGTGGAGCGCCAGGGGGAGGTCTTCGTGAGCGAACGGGTTGCAGGATTTGTCGATCGGCGTCGCTGGTGGATGCTCGGGCTGATCATGATCGCCACGGCAGTGCTGGCCGTCCCGTTTCTGATGGCATCGTCTGACGAAGTGGCATCAGACGAGCCAGGCGGCCCAGCATTCGATGCCAGAGACGCGATCGAGACCCGATTCGATGGAGGGGTTGCCTCGTTCAGCTTTATCATCGAGTCACGTGATCAGAACGTTGTCACGCAGGAGTCCTTGCAGGAGTTGCAGGAGCGCTCCCGGGCACTTCGGGAAGATCCGGAGCTCGGGAATGCGCTGGTGACCCGCTACGATGAGCATATCGGCAGCCAGCTCGGCGTCATCACGCTCGCTGACCGCACTGAAGCGGCCCTGGGTGCCAAGCGCCATCAGGTCGACGAGGAGACGGTCCAGCAGGTCGCCAGTGGGATTGTTGATCAGGTTGGCCCGATTGCTGCCGGACTCTCGGTGGATGCCACGCGGGATGATGAGCTGGGTCTGTGGAGCTCGTCGGCTATGGTCTTTACCGTCGCCGGGGATGCAGACGCCGTTCAGGCGCACGGTTCAGCGTCCGAAGCCGAAGGCACGCAGGCCAACGAATCGGTTGGGCGAGAGCTCCAGGAGATCTATCGCGAGGCTTCATCCTTCCAGACCTGGGGTATCGCGATCGACCAGGAGCTCACCGCCGGTGAGCAGGGCGAGGCAGCCGGGCCGTTCATCGGGCTGACCGTCCTCGCGATTCTGATTCTGGTTGGTATTGCATTCCGCTCCTACTGGGTGCTTGCCGCAACTGGCTTCGGTCTGCTTCTCCTCCTCATCTGGCTGAACGGCCTGGCTAACGTGCTCGGCATGAAGGAAGATCAGATTCTGGCGACCGTTGTGCCGATTGCCATGCTGGCGTTCGGGATCGACTATGCGTTTCATGCGATCGGTCGGTACCGGGAAGAGCGTTCCGCTGGGCAGATTCCGTCGAGTGCCTATCGGGTGGGAATCGGTCGCGTTGGCGGAGCGCTGGCGCTGGCGCTGACCACTGGAGCTGCTGCGTTTCTGGCCAACACATCTTCGGGCATCGAGTCGATCGTACAGTTCGGCATCACCGCAGCAGTTGGCCTGGTTTCAGCCTGGGTGATTCTCGGCTACGCAGTTCCGCTCTTGTTGATGGCAATTGACGAGCGGACTCATGGTCGCACGGTGCGCGGTTCACGGGTGGTGTCACTCACGGGAAGTGTTCTGGCAGCGGGCTTCGCGGTGGTTACGGTGTTGCTGCTCGTCTTCATCGCACCGGCGGCCGGGCTTCTCCTCACGGCAGTCTACGCCGGGTTGTTTCTGCTGCTCCCGTGGCTGCTGACGAACGCTGTCGGCCGCGTTGAGGAAGACGCGGCTGTGACTGAGGCTGGTAATCATGCGTTCGACGATCACG
>SLFF01000416.1 GCA_007124395.1 Thermomicrobiaceae bacterium
CAGCGTCACCCGGAACGCAAGACTCTTGTTGCCCTCGCCGACAGATTCCCCTCGATAGACGTCGAAGAGCTGCACAGAGGTCGCCAGCGGTTGCGTGGCATCTTCGAGCACCTTCTGGACGTCGCCTGACGGGGTTGCCTCTTCAACGACGATCGCAAAGTCCTGCTGGACTGGCTGAAAGCGCGATACCGGGCGATAGGCGAATCGCTCCAGGCCAAGCTCCATCAGCAGCGGGATGTCGATCTCGGCGATCGATACGCGGGTGTTCCGGTCGATCTCGAATCGCTCGACAACCAGCGGGTGAACCTCTCCGGCGACGCCGATGACCTGATCCTTCACCACGATCTCTGCCGCCCTGCCGGGATGCAGTGACGGATGTGATGCCTGCCGGATGTCGACGTTGCTGGCACCGACCTCCGCGAACAGGTGCGAAAGCGCTCCAGACAGATCGAAAAAGTTCGCTTCCCGCGGCGATTGGTAGAGATCGGCCGAACTGTACCTCCCGGCAATGGCAAGGCAGAGCGTCCGGCGCTCGTTCGGGAGTTCGTCGATCCCTTCCGGCAGGTAGACTCGACCTGTCTCGAAGACAGATACCAGTTCGTTGTACTTGAGGTTCTCGCTGACATTCCGAAGAATCGCTGGCATCAGCGACGGTCGCATCTGCTGCCACTCGCTGCGCAGCGGATTCAATGCCTTCACGAATGGAATTGCCGGCTTCTGGGCCAGCCCGAGGCGCGCGGGTATTCCTTCTTCGTCCGGGTTGAGTAGCGCGAGCTCGTTGTCATCGAGCATCGGGTAGGTGATCACCTCGTTCATCCCGGCCGCAGTGAGGCTGTCCTGGATGCCGCGAACAAACTCGAGCACCGGGTCGATGGTGACCGGTGCGGTCTTCCCGATCGGAAGCGTCTCCGGGAGCGATTCATAGCCGATGATCCGGGCGACTTCCTCCACGACGTCGGCCTTCAGGTTGATGTCGTTCCGGTAGGTCGGAACCTTGACCCGGATCGCTGCTGCCCCGTTTTCTTCCACCAGTTCAGGTGCCAGATCCAGACGCTGCAGGACGCCCATTACCACGTCATCCGGGTAATCGACACCCAGCAGACGTTTGATCTCGCTCCGCGGCATGGTCACGGATTTCTGATCACGCGGAGCCGGGTACTGATCGGCGATCTCGGTGACCTTAGCGTCAGGGCAGAGCTCGAGAATCAGCGCGGTGGCTCGCTGGGCAGCCGTCATTGCGAGGTTCGGATCGAGCCCGCGCTCGAATCGGGCGGACGCTTCGGTCCTGAGTCGCTGCGAGCGCGCTGTCTGCCGAATACCTACCATGTTGAACGACGCTGATTCAAGCAGCAAGGTGGTCGTGTCATCTGAGATCTCTGAATCGACACCACCCATAACTCCGGCGATCGCCACCGGTCGTTCGGCGTCAGCGATGACCAGATCTTCCGAAGTCAAGGTTCGCTCGATGTGATCCAGCGTCTCCATCGCTTCGCCTTCTTCGGCACGACGGACGATGATGCGGCCTTCGGAGAGGTCGCTCCGGTCGAAGGCGTGAAGCGGTTGGCCCCACTCCAGCATGACATAATTCGTGATATCGACGATGTTGTTGATCGGCCGGACTCCAGCCGCATTAAGCCGTCGCTGCATCCAGGTTGGTGAAGGCTCAACGTTGACGTTCTCGATGACGACGCCGACATACCGGAAGCAGAGATCCGGGGCGTCAATCTGCACCAGTTCAGGCTTTTCGGTACCGACGGAGAGGTCGGCGAGTGCGGGGAAGGTCACCGGCTGATCGGCCAGCGCGCCGAGCTCCCGGGCGATGCCGACCATGGAAAATGCGTGAACCAGATTCGGCGTGATCTCGAACTCGATAACGTCATCGCCCAGATAATCTCTAAGCGGTGCGCCAACTGGTGCATCGGGGTCGAGCACCATGATTCCTTCGTGTTCACTGGAGATCCCCAGTTCCTTCTCGGAGCAGACCATTCCTTCGGAGCGAACCCCGCGGATCTTGTTGGCCTTCAGCGTCATCATCTTCGGCTCTTCGGAGTAGGGGTCGATCAGGCGGGCACCAAGTAGCGCCAGCGCGACGCGCTGCCCGGCTGCGATGTTAGGCGCGCCGGTGACTACGGTCTGTTCGTCGTCGCCAGCCCGAACGGTGGCCAGAACCAGACGATCCGCATCCGGGTGCTGTTCGACGCGCTCAACTGATCCTACGAAGACTTTCTCCCAGTCGATCCCGATCTGCTCGATGCCTTCGGCTTCCAGCCCCGCCATTGTCAGTCGCTGCGCGATCTCGGCGGAATCCATGCCGGACGCAACGAGGTCGTTCAGCCAGCTCACAGGTACTTTCATAGGTTTCGCGTTCCTCTTCCTACAACGACGGTCGTCGGGTCATCATCAGGCGATGCTCAGGCGAGTACACGGTTGAACTGGCTGAGGAAACGGACATCGCCCTGGTAGAAGTGTCGGATGTCTTCGATGCCGTATTTCAGCATGACGATGCGCTCGATTCCCATGCCGAAGGCCCAGCCGGTGTATTCATCGGGATCGTAGCCGACATGCCGCAGCACGTTGGGATGAACCATTCCTGCACCGAGCAGTTCGATCCAGCCGGTTTTGCTGCATACCCGGCAACCGGATCCCTCGCAGAACATGCAGTCGATAGCGAAATCGACGCCTGGCTCAACGAAGGGGAAGTAGTCACAGCGGAACCGGACCTTCCGCTCCTGCCCGAAGATCTGACGGGCGAACTCGGCCAGCGTGCCTTTGAGGTCGGTCATGGTGATGTTGGTGTCGACGGCCAGTCCCTCGATCTGATGAAAGTGCCACTCATGGGTCGCATCGAGTGCCTCGTATCGATAGCATCGACCTGGCACGACAACTCGAACAGGTGGGTCGACCTGCTCCATCGTCCGGATCTGCATCGGGGATGTGTGCGGGCGGAGTACGATCTCGCGCTGGTCTGACTCGATGAAGATGGTGTCCCAGACATCGCGAGCTGGATGATCCTGCGGAATGTTCAGAGCGTCGAAGGCGTAGTAGGCATCTTCTACCTCGGGACCCTCGACCGTCTGGAAACCCATCAGTCCGAATACGCGAGTGATGTCCCTGATCATCTTCGTGACCGGGTGGAGATTTCCTGCCTGAGGAAGGCGACCAGGCAGCGTGACATCGATCGCCTCGTCGTTCAGTCGTTTGCGAAGTGATGCCGCTAGAATGTTGTCCTGACGAGCGTCGAACGCCTCTTGCAGTGCGTTTCGCAATGCGTTGACTGCCTGACCGAAGGCGGGACGCTCCTCTGCCGGGCGTTGACTGATGCCTTTCATTGCACTGGTCACTTCACCCTGGCGCCCAAGATAGGTCCGGTACCAGGTGGCAAGTTCGTCTTCGGTGCTGATGCTCTCCAGTTTGTCGGTCGCCTCACGCTCTAGGCGTTCCAGTTCATCACTCATCGACTGTTTCTCCGCTCTGCATGGATAAATCAGGTTCTTAACAGACAAAACCCCGCCACAGGGGCGAGGTGTTTCCACGCGGTACCACCCTGATTGATCGCCGGCGGCGATCATCTCAGTGCCAGGATTCGAGCTGGATAGCCCGGTTCTGGCGGCTCCGATAAAGGGGAGCGAACCATGTGCGACTACTGGATCGGGATCGATCGTTCGCCGTCAAGCTCGGGAGTGAATTCTCCGGATCGCCGTTCGAGCGGGTTCTCAGTCTGTGACGCGCTCTCCCTGTTGCGGACGATTCCCGGATACTGCTCTCCGTCATCGCTGCTGCAGATCTTCAATTTCCGCAGGCAGTATAGCGAATCGATCGAAGTGGCGGCAATTGATGGGCACGGTGTTATCTTTCGATCACCGTTATAATGCAGCCAAAGCGACTGAACGTGATGCCTGCATTGGTATCTGATCAGGAAGGGAACGCCTGGATGTTCGATACGACGATTATTGCTGTACATGGGAGAGAGATTCTCGATTCCCGGGGAAACCCGACCGTCGAAGTGGACGTGGTTCTGGAGTCGGGCGATTCCGGACGGGCAGCCGTACCGTCTGGTGCCTCGACCGGTCAGTTCGAAGCAGTTGAGCTTCGCGACGGTGGCAAGCGGTACGGCGGCAAGGGCGTCGAGACCGCGGTCGAGAACATCAACGAGAAGATCGCTGATGCGGTAGTCGGGCTCGATGCGCAGGACCAGCGCGCCATCGACATGACGATGATCGAACTCGACGGCACCCCCAACAAGAAGAAGCTCGGAGCTAACGCGATTCTTGGCGTATCGCTCGCGGTCGCCCGTGCTGCAGCTGCGGCCAGCAACCTGCCGCTCTATCGCTACCTGGGTGGCCCACAGGCGCATGCGCTGCCAGTGCCGATGATGAACATTCTCAACGGTGGCAAGCACGCTGAAGGCTCCAGTGTGGATATGCAGGAGTTCATGGTGATGCCGGTCGGGGCTTCCAGCTTTCGAGAAGGGGTTCGCTGGGGTACCGAGATCTATCACGCATTGAAAGGCGTCCTGGCGAAGCACGGGTTCTCGAGCTCTGTCGGCGATGAGGGTGGCTACGCGCCGAGTCTCGATAGCAACACCGATGCGCTGGAGTACATCGTCGAGGCAATCAAGAAGGCTGGCTACAAGCTCGGTGACGATATCGTGCTGGCGCTCGACCCGGCAGCATCCGAGTTGTTCGAAAAGGGCAAGTACGAGCTCGAAGGCGAGGCGCAGACCCTCACGCCGGACGAGATGATCGACTTCTGGGTAAACCTGTGCGAGAAGTATCCGATCGCTTCACTCGAGGACGGGCTCGATGAGGAAGACTGGGCTACCTGGAAGAAGCTGAACGAGCGTATCGGCGACAAGGTCCAGCTAGTGGGGGATGATCTGCTGGTGACCAACACCGAACGACTTGCCAGGGCGATCGAAGAGGACTCCTGCAACTCGATTCTGATCAAGGTGAATCAGATCGGAACGTTGACGGAGTCGTTCGCGGCGATCGATATGGCCCATCGTGCGGGCTGGACATCGGTGATCTCGCATCGCAGCGGAGAGACCGCTGATTCGTTCATCGCCGATCTGGTCGTGGCGACGAATGCTGGCCAGATCAAGACCGGCGCGCCATCGCGGATGGATCGTGTCGAGAAGTACAACCAGTTGCTGCGAATCGAA
>SLFF01000242.1 GCA_007124395.1 Thermomicrobiaceae bacterium
ACAACACCGACGGCCAGCTCCACAACTTCACGCTGGACGAAGCTGATTTCCAGGTCGAAGCCGCTGGCGGCGAGAGCGAAACCGCGACGCTGACTGTTCCGGATGAAGCAGGCGAATACGAATTCTACTGCTCCGTTCCAGGCCACCGCGAGAGCGGTCAGGTCGGAACGCTCACCGTCGAATAATCAATCTCTGATTATTCACGACCACACTGGTCAATGATCTCGGCCCTACCCAAACGGGTAGGGCCGATCCTATGCCTGCGGGTATGGTGGGCTGACCATGATGCGGCCACACTGAACACATCATCGCGATGGACTGACCCCAAACAGTGACATTGCGAGTGTCTGGCAAATAGCCAGAAATCACCATCATCGTGCAGCTGGAGCCGGGATCGCCAGGTCCCGGCTTCGGTATGACTGGTTCGAATTCGATTCTGAACAACGCGCTGCCGCAATGCCGGAATCACCCTTGTGCACAACACAGAGATGCGAATCAGTCTGTCATGCAGGATTTCCCTTTGCGCTATGCGTGACTGCCTGCTGACTCGCGAATCATGGAAACCCGGGGGGAACACATCTATTCCCGGATAAAACCGGGCGGAAGCTCGCGCTAATGGCGATCACTTTACAGGGTTGTTGCGGAATCAATCAACAAGGATCGATAGCCTTATCCTGAATCGGTGTGTACAAGGCACGCGATGGATGGTATTGTATAGATGCGGAGACGGATTTTAGGTACGCCTTCGTGCAGATACATAGGTTGTGTCTGGTACCAGTCGTACATTAGCGGCGCCTGAAGACTGAATAGTCGGAAGCGTTACCTATCACATAGCATGATGGTCATAGCGCGCCAGTAACAAGTCTGAGGCGAGTTAGCCGTTTTGTGGTCTGTTGGTCGTTTGCCGTTACAGCGCTTGAGTAACTATTCAGTGCTGAAGTTGATTTCACCATCAGAACGACAGATCCGGCTACACTGCGTCTCTGGTCATGTCTCTGGCATATGCGTTGCTCTTACGGCTAGCACGAATTGTCCTCTCGGCCTTTCCGGGAGAGACAAATAGAGTGACTACGCAGAGATCCAGTGATGTAACGGGACCAGGGAGGTAGCCGAGGACAGGATTGCAAACTGCTCGTTCATAGACTGTACCTGCGGGGATCGTCTCGAACACCGCGCAGCACGCAACGGAAACGCAATGGCATTGTGTCTGAACATTCTTGAGAGGTAGTGAAGTAACATGGTTGGAACACGCTCCGCGAAGCAGGGCCCAACAGAAGTACGTCAGCGAATCGGCCCGGCCATCCGTGGATTGCGACAGCAGCAAGGCTTGTCGCTGTCAGATCTGGCGGAGCAGACCGGGATCTCGGTCTCGTACCTTTCTCGTCTGGAGAAGGGCCGGAGTGTCCCATCGTTTACGCTCCTGTCTCGACTGGGGCACGTACTCGGTGTGGATATCGGCTACTTCGTGCAGACGGAAGAGGAAGCTCAGCAGGTCGATACCGATCTCCAGGTACTGCTGGAGTCCAGTTCACTGCCGAAGAACGTCTGGCCGGAGATCTTCGGACTGAGCATCGATACCCGTAAGGCCCTGCTCAAGTTCATGCAGGACGCGACTCGCTAGGCGCACTAGCAGAAAATCGTGAATACCGAAACGACCCCCTTCCGGAATGGCTCCGGGAGGGGGTCGTTGTCTGTGTCGTGTATTACTGGCGGGGGCTGCTTGCTAAACCGTTGCCTTTGCCGGAGCTACGGCCGCCAGTGCCTGCTCGATGTCTTCGACCAGATCATCGATGTGCTCGATACCGACTGACAACCGGATGAGGTTGTCGGCAACTTCGTGCCCGGACCCGGCCATGCTGGCGTGGGTCATCTCGCCCGGATGCTCGATCAGCGATTCGATGCCTCCAAGGCTCTCGGCCAGCGTGAAGACCTTCGTGGTCTCCACGAATTTGCGAGCTGCGGCGTATCCGCCGGCAGTGGTAAACGAGACCATGCCACCGAATCCGTTGAGCATCTGGCGCTTGGCCACGTCGTGTCCCGGATGTGATTCCAGACCCGGGTAGTAGACCTGCTCGACAGCCGGGTTGTTCGAGAGAAGCTCCACGATCTTCGCGGCGTTGCGGTTGTGCTCTCGCATACGCACCGACAGCGTCTTGAGACCACGGAGTACCAGCCAGGAATCGAACGGCGCCGGAACGGCTCCCGCTGCGTTCTGGTGGAACTTCAAGATGTCATAGACCTCTGGATCGTTACCGATGACTGCGCCACCAACGACGTCGCTGTGGCCACCCAGGTACTTGGTGGTGCTGTGCAGCACCAGATCGGCGCCCAGCGAGAGTGGCTTCTGCAGGTATGGCGAGGCAAAGGTGTTATCGATCACCAGCCGGGCGCCGGCACCCTTCGCAATCTCGGCCATCCCGGCGATGTCCACGATCTTCAGGTACGGGTTGGTTGGCGTTTCGGCCCAGATCATCTTGGTGTTCGGCTGAACCGCGGCCCGGACGGCATCGAGATCGGTCAGATCGACCATCGTGTACTCGAGGCCATAGCGAGCCAGAACCTTCGAGACGAGACGATAGGTTCCACCGTAGGCGTCGTCCGAGAGAATCATGTGATCGCCCGGCGCCAGCAGGTACCAGACGTTCTGGGTACCGGCGAGGCCAGACGCGTAGGCCAGCGCCCAGTCGGCATCTTCCAGCGATGCCAGTGCCGTCTGCAGGGCGGAGCGGGTCGGGTTGTCACTGCGGCTGTAGTCGAAGCCCTTGTGCTTGCCAACTTCTTCCTGGGCAAACGTCGAGGTCTGATAGATCGGGGTGATCACGGCGCCGGTTGTCGGATCGGGATCCTGTCCGGCGTGGATTGCCCGGGTTTCGAATCGTTGTGAACGGTCGTAGGACATGAGTGTCTACCCTTCCTCGTGAGCGGAACCAGCAATGAAATCAAGCAGGTCCGCACGGGTGACGATGCCGGCCAGATCGCCGTCATCGTTGACCAGAACTGCCGGAGACCCAGTCGCCAGCAGTGGGAAAATACGTTCGACTTCTTCATCGGCATCGACTAGCGAGAATGGCGGATCCATCACGGTGCTGACCGGGTCCTTCATCGCGGCCGGGTGCCGGAATACCTGATCCAGCAATGTCCGTTCCTGAATACTGCCAGCCACGCTGTGGACCGGCATGAGTCCGTTGTCGCTCGGCTGCGAATCCCGGACCACCGGAAGTTGGGAGATGCGGTAGGTGCGCAGCAGATTAATCGCTTCTTCGACCGTCTGACTGACGCTCACCGTCACCACTGGTGGCATGTCCTGATCGTGCCGGGCGCCGAGCAGGATGCGGGCACGGGCTGGCTGATCGAACCGGGAGAGGAAGCCGTTCTCGCGCATCCAGTCATCGCTGTAGAGCTTGGAGAGATAGCCACGGCCGCTATCCGGAATCAGCACCACCACGAAATTATCCGGAGAGTCGTATTTCCGGGCGGCTTGGAGCGCTGCCCAGACCGCGGTGCCACCGGAACCACCCAGCAACACGCCTTCCTCACGGGACACCTGGCGTGCCGTCATGAACGAATCCCGGTCGGTGACCATCAGAAACTCATCGACCAGCGAGGACTCGAAGGTTCCCGGCCAGAAATCCTCACCGATTCCCTCGACCTTGTAGGGCCGCATCTCGTTCGGTGAGGTGTAGATCGAGCCTTCCGGGTCGGCCCCGATCACTTTGATATCCGGGTTCTGTTCCTTGAGATACTTGCTGACCCCGCTGATGGTGCCGCCGGTGCCAACACCCGCCACGAAGTGGGTAATCTTGCCGGCGGTCTGTTCCCAGAGTTCGGGACCGGTGGTCTCGTAGTGGGAGCGCGGGTTCATCGGGTTGAAATACTGGTTCGGCTGGAACGCGCCGGTGATCTCCTGCGTCAGGCGGTCGGCCACGCTGTAGTAGCTGTCCGGCGATTCCCGGGCAACGTTGGCCGGTGTGGTGACGACTTCGGCACCGTAGGCCCGGAGCAGGGCGACCTTTTCGTTGGCCACCTTGTCTGGCATCACGAACACGCACCGGTAGCCACGCACGGAAGCGGCCATTGCCAGACCGACACCAGTGTTGCCAGATGTCGGCTCAACGATCGTTCCGCCGCTCTTGAGCCAACCCCGGCGTTCGGCCTCATCCAGCATCCGGAAGCCGATCCGGTCCTTGACGCTACCACCCGGATTCAGCATTTCCATCTTGGCGACAACTGTTGATTGCAAGCCACTGGTTACGCTGTTCAGGCGAAGGAGTGGGGTGTGACCAATCAGTGACAAAATGTCTTCATAGACCACTGGTTCGCGTTCCATAGACAGCTTCGCGCTCCTCTCCGAACACCGAAATGTACGACCTGAACAGTTTGTCAAGACGGCGTAAATTGTAACATGGGGTCTGAATGGACCCGTGAGCCTACCCTGTGAATGGAGCCGAGAATGCCCCGGCAGGAGCCCGATCCGCGAGACGAGTGGTTCGATGTGGTCGATGAGCACGCATCGCCGACCGGTCAGGTCAAGCGTCGCGCTGATGTCCACACCGACGGGGACTGGCACCGGGCATTCCACTGCTGGGTTATCGTGCGGAGTCGGCATGCCCAGCCAGCTATCGTCTTCCAGCGACGTTCGGCGAACAAAGACACCTATCCCGGACGACTGGACGTGGCCGTGGGTGGTCACTATCGGGCTGGGGAAGGTTTTGACGAGGTCGTGCGCGAGATCGACGAAGAGCTGGGGATCTCACCACCGATCGACGCACTGGTAAATGTCGGACGCCGCTGGGCCGAGGGCATCACCGAATTCTGGATCGATCGAGAGATCGAGGATGTTTATGTTTATGCCCTGTCCGCTCCAGTGGCCACGCTCCGGCCATCGTTCGAGGAGATCACTGCGCTGGATGTGATCACCGTTCGGGCAATCGAGGCCCTGTTCTCCAGAGAGGAATCGACGATCGCATCCCGCCGGTTCCTGGTTAGTCCGGAGGATGAGCTCGAATCCGAGACGGTTGCCGAGGTGACGCTGGACGATTTCATTCCGGTCAAGGATGGCTACTGGCTACACGGCGCCAGGGCCGCTCAGGCGGTGCTTAATGGAGAAACGGATGTGCGGCTTTAGGTCAGGGCTGGTAGTCGGCCACCTCCGT
>SLFF01000432.1 GCA_007124395.1 Thermomicrobiaceae bacterium
CGCCGGGCGTTGCTGTTGGTGGAGATGGGGGGAATCGAACCCCCGTCCAGAACCTTCAGCCGCAGACCTACTACAAGCTTAGTCGGTGTTTTGTTTCGGTCCGGAACTCCCACCGACAGGATTTCCAGATCGATTACCGAATAGTCTTGGACTCGCCTTATTCGGTGTTCCGGCGAGTAGCACCCCAACTAGGTGTCGCCCGGTGCCAGTCCGGTCAGGGTGCGGACTGGTAGGGCGTCGCCACTAGATTAAGCGGCGAGGGCGAGATTTTCTTCGCCAGTTATAGTGTTGCCCCTTTTTACGTGGTCTGGGCAACCACGGCTTGCAAACTATGTACCTACGGCCCTGTCGAAGCCAGTCATCCCCTTGCAATCCATAATCTTACCTGATTACACCCGGGATTTCAACGCGCGCTCCATCTGTCGCTTCGCGTCTCGCTCGGCAAGACTCTGCCGCTTATCGTAGAGCTTCTTGCCCTTCGCGATACCGATGTCGACCTTCGCTTTTCCTCGAACCAGCTTCAGTCGCAGCGGAACCAGTGTAAAGCCCGCCGCTTCCTGCTGCTTCTGCATGTAGTCGATCTGCTTGCGATGAACCAGAAGCTTTCTTGGCCGGTCCGGCTCGTGATTGTAGTACTCACCAGACTGCATATACGGCGAAATGTGTCCACCGACCAGCCAGAGCTCACCGTTTTCGATCCTGGCATAGGCATCCCGCAGGTTTACGTTGCCAGCCCGGATCGATTTGATCTCGGACCCGCGAAGCTGGATGCCCGCCTCGACCTCATCATCGATGAAATAGTCGTGAAACGCCTTGCGATTGGACGTCACAACCTTCTGGCCGTTGCTATTAACCGTTGCCGGTGCTTTCTTCTTGCTCTTCTTCGCCATACCGTCAAGTCTATCCCGATTTGAGCGTGCAAACAATCCATTGTGCCCGGACAGGTACGCTCGATTGGTCGCAGCCTGGCCCTGTTCCGTAGTTGAGACACGCGCAGAGCAAATCTGTGAGCCGATCAGCGTTGCCCTTCGTGGTCTCAGGCCATACAATCCGCGCATGACTGTTGGTGACGAGTACGCACAAATCGCGCCGTTCTACGATCTGGAGTTCGACGAGTTCGACGCCGACATCGATCTCTACATTGGATACGCCCAGATGGTGGGTGGTCCGGTACTCGAACTCGGATGCGGCACCGGGCGGGCAATCGCGCCACTTGCCGAGGCCGGATTCAGCGTTGTCGGGGTCGATAACTCACTCGCAATGACGGAGATCGCCCGATCTCGACTTCAGCCTCACCTCGATTCAGGCGCGGTTGAACTCGTGGTGGCCGATATGCGCGATCTTTCCGCAGTTCCCGATCAGAGCTATCGCCTCGCCTTCATCGCAATTAATTCATTCCTGCATCTCCAGGCACAAGAGGATCAGATCCTGGCGCTCAGGCAAGTCAGAGAACGGCTGGATCGCGATGGACTTCTGGTCATCGACGTGTTCAACCCGTCCAACGATGTGCTGGCCCGCATGGCGGATCGCTACACGTTCGATGCTGAATGGACCCGGAACGACGGTTCCCGGATTCAGCGATTCAGCTATCGTCATCTCGATACATCCCAGCAGACGATCACTACGAAACTGTTCTACGATGAGGTTGCGCCGGATAGCGCGTTGCGGAGGTCCACCACCGAATACGTGATGCGATATATCCATCGGTTCGAACTGGAACTGTTGCTTTCAATTGCCGGATTCGAACTGGAAGGTATTTATGGGTCCTACTCGCTCGATCCACTCGAGCAGGACTCCGAGGTGATTATCGCCGTCGCCCATCGAACGGCCAACGAAGGCGAATCCTGACCGCTACTGAAACGCCGCGAAGAAGTCTTCCAGCCCCAGATGCACCGTTCTGGCAATCTGAAGCTCACGCCAGCGTGACCCATCCTCAAGACCGCTGGTGATCGCCTGGGCTTCCCAATTGTTGGAAAGAAACGAGGCTTCGATGAGCGTCGCGGGCATCTCTGCCGTCCTGAGCATCGTGGAGTCCAGATCCTCCAGGCGGAACACATCGGGCGACATCGGGTTAGGCTCACTCAGATAGTACTCCGGCGTAGCCATCCTGAATCTCAATCGCTCCAGAATCTTCTCGGACAGGAACCGGTCCTTGGACTCGGTGCCCCACATCGTCATGCTGTAGTTCTGTGTCGGATCCGGAAGTGAATTGAGATGGAGCGACAGGAATGCATCGCCGCCCATGTCATTCGCAAATTCGGCACGTTCGACCAGCTCCACAAAGTAGTCATCGATCCGGGTCAGGCAGACGTTTGCACCGTCATCAACGAGGCGATCCCTGAGATCACTCGAGATCCTCAGGACCACCTCACTCTCGTGCAAATCGAACGACTGGTTCACGGTACCCAGATCTTCCCCACCATGACCCGGGTCGAGGATGATTGTCCGCCCGGCAAGAACTGAATCGATCGCCGCATCACCGGCGAAGCAGCGTTCATCGCTGTCATCGAAATCATTTCGCTCTGCCGGCTCGGGAGTGACAGGCGTATCGGAGTCGTCATCAGGATTCTCTGATACAGATTCCTCGGTAGGCTCGACCGTTCCGGCTACGTCGGGAGACGAATCGCCGTTGTCATTCGATGACATTAAGCCGTAGCTGATCATGGCGAAAGCGATTAGCGCGCTAACCGCGAGAAACACACGCATAGAGTTCCCGGAAAATGTCTTACAGAGACTCGCCAACATCTCCGACCGTATCTTCAAATCTTACCGCATTCTTCAGTATCGACATCGCAAGTTCCGCAGAGACTCGCCGGGCCGGAACGAGAGGTGCCCTCTGCTATAATCGCGCAGTCACAAAGGGGAGGATGGGAACTGTGATCGACGGTGTAGAGATCAAGCAACTCAAGACCAACGCAGACGAACGAGGCTCATTGACTGAGCTGATTCGCCGGGACGATGAGTTCTTCGAGGGGTTCGGCCAGTGTTACGTCTCAGTAAGTTATCCGGGCGTGATCAGAGGCTGGCACTACCACAAGAAACAGACCGACTATTTCACATGTGTTCAAGGAATGATCAAAGTACCCCTGTATGATATCCGTGAGGGCTCACCAACCTATGGTGAACTCAACGAGTTCTACATCGGGGAGGACAACCGAATCGTCGTCAAGATCCCGATCGGGGTTTTGCACGGCTTCAAGAATGTCGGAGTTGTTCCCTGCTATCTGATCAACTTCCCGACCATGCCCTACGATCCGGCAGATCCGGACGAGTACCGGATTCCGCACGATTCGCCGGATATTCCATACAATTGGGACCTCAAGTTCCATTAGGACTCTGGGAGCAACTATCTTGGGCAGTCAGCCGGTCAGCTATCCCCCTCAACTTGAAATCGAGCCTGTAGTCACTGCGCCAGACGCAACGGTGACGCTACCCGGATCAAAGAGCATTACCAACCGGGCGCTGATTATCGCCGCGCTGGCCGATGGGAAGACCACGCTACGCGAGGCACTCTTCAGCGACGACACACGCTTCATGCAGGAATCGCTGAACCGGCTCGGGATTGCGGTCGAGTCTGACGAAGGCCTATCCCGGTTCTCGATCGACGGAGCATCCGGGAAGATTCCCAGCACCGAAGCATCGATGTTCATCGGCAACTCCGGAACCAGTGCCAGATTTCTCACCGCACTGGCCGGTCTGGGCAACGGGACCTACTCCATCGATGGGGTCGAGCGAATGCGCCAGCGGCCGATTTCGCCGCTGATCGATGCGCTCTCTCAACTCGGTGTCGATGCTCGCTCCGAAACTGGGAACGGTTGCCCGCCAGTGACGATCCGGTCGAACGGGATCACCGGGGGAACGGTCACGATGGCCGGAGATACCAGCAGCCAGTATTTCACTGCACTGCTGATGATCGGCCCGATCACACAGGATGGAATCACGATTGACGTCGAAGGCGATCTCGTTTCCAAACCGTATCTGGACATGACCATCGCCACCATGGGCGACTTTGGCGCCACGGTTCGGCACGAGAACTACCAGCAGTTCACCATTCCGGGCGGGCAGAGCTATACCGCGCGAGACTACTCGATCGAACCGGACGCTTCGGCGGCATCCTACTTCTTCGCACTTGCCGCAGTCACTGGTGGCCGGATTACGGTGGAGAACCTGGGGACTCGCTCGGTTCAGGGAGACGTCGAGTTCGTCGATGTGCTGGAGCAGATGGGCTGCAGAGTCGATCGCACCGAACAGCAAATCACGGTGACTGGTCCCGAGAAACTCTCAGGCCTGACCGTCGATATGAACGCCATCTCGGACACGATGCCGACACTGGGGGCGATTGCGCCGCTGGCCAGCGGTCCAGTATCGATCCGGAACGTCGAACACGTCCGGCACAAGGAAACCGACAGGATCAGCGCCGTGGCTGCTGAACTCCACCGGACCGGTATCGAAGTTGACGAGCATCAGGATGGGGTAACGATCTATCCTGGGAAGCCAAACCCCGCCATTATCGAGACCTATCAAGATCACCGTATGGCAATGAGTTTCGCCGTTCTAGGGTCCGTCGTACCGGGAATCACGATTGATGATCCCGGCTGCGTTGCCAAGACGTTCCCGGATTTCTTCACCCGATTGGATCAGGCGCTGGGCCGTTAGGGTTTTTCGGCGCGGATTCCATACATCAGCGGAGTCGGTGGAATGTTGTCGGGAACGATCCACTTCCCGTTGGGAGTCTGACTCATGCCTGCCATATGGCCGGAGTTCGAATATGGATACTCCCGGACATCAGCGATCGACAATCCGGCACGCAACAATGCGCCGAGAATATCGGCAATCCCCCAGTTGAACTCATAACTCGGGTGGGGATTCACGTACTCATCATCGCTGACACCAGGCAGTTCGGCACCCGGCTCGGCCTGAATCATTTCCCGCGCAACGTAGTCACCGACGCCGTCTTCCCAGACGTACAGCACAGCATCGCCACCGAAGCCTGAATATGGGAATGTGAGGTTCCAGTCATCGTCGAAACACATCGACATCGGGTGAAAGTCAACCACCACGAACTGACCGCCTGGCTTGAGGATCTTCTCGACGCCTACTGCCCAGGAGTCGAGATCGGACAGCCAGATAATCGCCCCGTAGGAACAGA
>SLFF01000453.1 GCA_007124395.1 Thermomicrobiaceae bacterium
GCCATCTTCTCGGCGATCTTCTTGCCCATCGCCTTGCGCATGATATCGGCTTCACCGAGCGTGTATCCGGCGAACTTCTGAGCGATCAGCAGAACCTGATCGTGATAGACGATGACGCCGAAGGTCTCGTCCAGCACTTCCTCCAGATCCTCATGCGGGTAGCGGATCGGCTCTTCGCCATGCTTGGCCCGGCAATAAGTCGGGATGTGCTGCATCGGGCCGGGCCGGTACAGGGCCACCATAGCGGCCAGCTCGGCAATCGTCTCGGGACGCAGTTCCCGGATGTAGCGGCGCATCCCGGCGCTCTCCAACTGGAAAACACCGAACGTCTCACCGTTCGAGAGCATGTCGAACGTCGGTTTGTCGTCCTCCGGCAGGTGCTTGGGATCGATCTCAACGCCGTGCCGTTCCCGGATGACCTCGACCGCTTCACCGAGAATCGTGAGGTTCGCCAGACCCAGGAAGTCCATCTTCAGCAGGCCAATATCGGCCACTGTCTCCATCGTGAACTGTGTTGTCGGCAGCGCGCCGTCCTGATCCCGGGCAGCACGTTGCAACGGCAAATGCTCGATCAACGGCGAGTTCGAGATTACGACTCCGGCCGCATGGGTTCCGGCATGTCTGGAGATACCTTCGAGGCGCTTGGCCGTATCAATCAGCTCCCGTGCGTCCTGATCCGATTCGTACTGTTGACGCAGGTCAGAGCTCTCCTGGAGTGCCCGATCCAGCGACATATTGAGCTGGGAAGGAATGGTCCGGGCAATCCGGTCGACATCCCCATAAGCCCACCCCATCGCGCGACCGACATCGCGAACCACCGCTTTGGCACCCATTGTCCCGAAGGTGATGATCTGGGCTACGTGATCGTGACCGTACTTCTTCGCCACATAGTCGATCACCTCACCACGGCGGTTGTCAGCGAAGTCCATATCGATATCCGGCATCTCGCGCCGTTCCAGGTTGAGGAAGCGCTCGAAGACTAGCCGGTTCGCCAGTGGTTCAATGTCGGTAATCCCCAGCGAATAGAGAACGATGCTGGCCGCAGCACTCCCACGAACACCAAACGGGATCTTGCGTTCCCGGGCGAAATCCGAGAAGTCCCGAACGATGAGCATGTAGCTGGAGAACCCGGTCTGCTCGATCACATCGAGCTCATAGGTCAGCCGCTGACGGACCTCTTCGGTAATCTCCGGATAGCGTTGCTTCAGGCCTTTCCAGCACTCGTTCGTCAGATGATCGTGCGGACTGACGCCGTCCGGAATACCCGGATCCGGCAGATGCAGCCGCCCGAATTCCATCTCGACGTTGCATCGCTCGGCGATTCGAACGGTGTTCTCAAGCGCCTCGGGCAATTCCTCAAACAATGACCACATCTCGGACGCACTCTTGAAATAGAGCTGATCCGAATCCATCTTCATCCGCTTGGGATCGTTGATCGACGTGTTGGTCTGAATGCAGACGAGGAGTTCTTGTGGTCCGGCATCTTCCTGGTGGACGTAGTGGACGTCGTTCGAGGCGACCAGTGGAAGATCCAGCGACTTCGCCAACTGCACCAGTTTCTTGTTGGTCTCGGTCTGGCCGGGAATCCCGTGTTCCTGAATTTCGAGGAAGAATCGGTCAGGTCCGAAAATTTCGCGCAACGCCTCAGCCTGGCGAATTGCCTCCGGGTCGTTGCCTTCCAGAAAATTGTTTGCAACCGGACCACCGAGACAGGCTGACGTGGCGATGATGCCCTCGTTCAGTTCACCGAGGAGCTCAAGATCGATACGTGGCCGGTAATAGAAACCTTCGAGGCTCGCTTTGCTGGAGAGTTTGAGGAGATTCTGATAGCCGGTCTGATTCTCCGCCAGCAGCAGCAAATGATAAGAGCCGCGCTCTCGCTTGTGCATCGATCCCTGAGCCAGATAGGCCTCGACACCGATGATCGGATGGAGATCGTGCGCTTTGGCAGCACGGTACCAGTCGATGGCACCATACATCACTCCATGGTCAGAAATTCCAACGTGCTTCATGCCATAGTCGCTGGCGAGCTTCATATACTCGTCGATACGGCCCATCCCATCGAGCAACGAATACTCGGTGTGAAGATGCAAATGGGCGAATTCACGCGAACTCATGGCAACTGCCCCCAGATTATCGTCTTGCGTGCGTCGATCGTGCGGTCTTGCGTCCCGAATCATCGGGGAAACTCGCCAGGCGATTCATCCCCGTATGGTCGACATTTCGTCTGAGCCCGGTCTCCGAATGATACCAGTACGAAACTGATCAGCAGGTCGACTCACTCCAGTTTCGGAGCACTCCCTGGTCGCCCACCACCTCATCCGAAACCACTGCTAGTCGGCCATCAGATGGCCGCCTGGATCCGACGGAAACTCTTCGGAATGCGAGGCCAGCCGAGCCTGCTGAACCATCACCTTGAGCATCTGCCGAACGTTCATCCGAACCGGTTCAGGGATGTCATCGTTGCTCAAAAGTTGAAAGACATCACTGAGAACGGGTTCGTCAGCGAACAGGCTCTCTACACGCTGCGGCATGAACCCGGCCGCAGCCAGAAGGCTGTCTCGCTGGCGTGCATCGAGTCCGAGGGCATCCGCCAGCTTGCTGACAGCTTCCCGGGTCGGTGCCCGATTACCACTTTCAAGTCTACTCACGTAACTGTGATCGAAGTGCGACGCTTCAGCCAGCCGACTCTGGGAGATCCCGCGATCTTCGCGGAGTTCCTTGAGCATACGGGCAAAGGGTGTCGTCTCCTTCGGTGCTTCCATTGCGCCCATGTGAACGACCTCTCGATTGTGTTCGCTACCAGCGAACGTACGCATTGACTTGCTGACTGCATAATACTCGCTGCGTGACACCCTGTCAATCAGTTTTCCACGTTTTCCACATCGGTGCCAGTGGTCCACCAACCATTTATGCGCATTGGATGGTATTTGGGTTGTCCAGACAACGAACGTGACAGCAACTCGACATTATCCGCACAGAAATTCGTCAGTGTTATACTCCCCGGTTGAGAATTGATCCCGCCGGAATCCCGTCCCACTCCGGGTTTCGGCATTCAGAAAGAGATCGCACGATGAGTAGTCCTGAAAAACCCTGGACAATCGACAAGCTGGTAGAAACCATCGCCAGCACAGACCAACTGGCCGGAGGCGGCGCTGTCGCAGCAATGTCCCTGGCCGGAGCCGCAGCAACTGCCGAGCTGGTGTTCCAGCTAAGCGCCGGCCGGAAGAATCTGGAAACGCACGATCGCAGCGAACTCGAGAGAGCCGTTCAGTTGTGTCAGGGGTTGCGACAGATGTTCCTGCAAGCAATCGATGAAGACATCGCGGCTCTTACCGAGCTAATGGACTCCCAGAGCCAGTTGCGAAAAGCCCGGAAGAGCGCCGAAGACGTGCCGGCATCGATCGTGGAGCGCTCGAGAGAGGCTGTCGACGCGGCGATCGAGAACCCGCTCCGGGTCGCCAGAGACGGGAAGCGTTTGCTCCGCACCATCGATGAGCTCCAGCACCTGGCCCGACCGTTTACGGCATCCGACCTGGGAGCCGCGGCGGCAACGTCAGCCGGAGCGATCACCTCACTGCTCCTGATGGCTGAAGTGAACCTGGCGATGGTCGACCAGGAAGAAGAGGCAACCCGCATTGCACAGGAGATCGAAGACCTTTATTCTCAGAGTCAGGAACAGGCCAACAACGTCGTTGCCCAGACCAGAAGCGTAATTCGGTAGCAGTAACCAGACGAGACGGGATGGCTAATGCCCCTGATGCTTGAAGGAAAGCCGGTGGCGCTTGAGATAGAGCAGCGCCTGCGTGACGAATTAGCCGAGGTAGATCACGCCCCGGGCCCTCCAGCCACCGCTGCTGCAGTGCTTGTAGGCGACGACGAATCGAGTCATGCCTACTTCCGATCTATCCTTCGCACATTTAAACGCGTGGGGATCGACGTCGTGCCCCGTGAGATCGAGGCGACGATATCCGAAGACAAGCTGGAGCGGATCCTTGGTGAACTGAACCAGGACCCGGATATCGATGGCGTCATCGTCTTTCAACCGCTCCCCGATCACCTCGATCGGGAGTTGCCGGCCAACATCCTCTCGGCGGACAAAGACATCGACGGAATTACTTATGCCAACGCTGGTCGGCTCTCGCTTGCCGTACCCCATCTAGTGCCGAGCACTCCGATGGGCGGCATCGAGATTCTCCGCCACTATCAGATTCCGATCGAGGGTCAGCACGCGGTCGTCATCGGCCGGAGTCCAATTGTCGGGCAGCCGATGGCATTGCTGCTTCTCGCCGAAAACGCAACGGTTACGATCTGTCATAGCCGCACCAGAGACCTTGCGTCGATCACCCGCGAAGCCGACATCGTCGTGCTCGCCGCCGGGACGCCTGGCGTGCTGACTGGTGACATGATCCGGCCAGGCACAACCGTTATCGATTTCGGGGTCAACTTCGTCGACGGCAAGATGACCGGTGATGCAGATCCGTCGGTGATGGACGTGGCCGGAGCAATCACACCGGTTCCTGGTGGAACTGGCGTCGTAACCCAGCGTGTCCTGGCGGCCAATACCGTCCGGGCGGCCAGAATTCAGCGGCGATTGCCGCAACGAGCCTGAATCCGGATGTGTATCGACCGTTACGTTAGTTATCGGTGGAAGAAAGGGCAGCGACGATGGCTTCTGACAGTGAAATCGCACAGAGTGTCCAGCCTAGACACGTCAACGAGATCGCCAAGTCGGTCGGTCTGACTGAAGAAGAGATCGAGCAGTACGGACCGTATAAGGCAAAGATCCGGCTGGATGTCGAATCCCGGCTGGCCGATCGTCCGAATGGCAAGTACATCGTCGTCACCGCCATCACCCCTACTCCCCCAGGCGAAGGCAAGACCACCACAACGGTCGGTCTGGGGCAGGCGTTCTCGCACATCGGCCGAAACTCGATCGTGGCGATCCGCCAGCCATCGCTCGGGCCGGTGTTCGGAGCCAAAGGTGGTGCAGCTGGCGGTGGACACGCCCAGATCATTCCAATGGAAGATCTCAACCTTCACTTCACCGGGGATGCGCATGCGGTGACCGCCGCCCATAACCTGTGCGCGGCGTTTCTCGACAACTCACTGCATCATGGAAACCAGTTGAACATCGACGTCAACAA
>SLFF01000207.1 GCA_007124395.1 Thermomicrobiaceae bacterium
CCCTCACCCCGGCCCTCTCCCAATGCGGGGAGAGGGCCGGGGTTGTTGCGCTGCTGTGAGTTGCGGGGGCTGAACTACGTCGTGGTGGCTGCGGAGGTCTTTCGGCGATCAGCGAAGTTGGGGTACGACTTCGGGTCCTGGGCTGCTCCGCAAAGTGTGAACGGCGTTACCCGGATGTAGCAGCCGTTCTTCGTCTCGCTGGGAACCTCGTTACTGTACATCCGGTGGATCTCTTCGACGATCCGGAACTCTTCCAGCTCGGCGGCATCTTCGCTTTCGGGTTTGAGGATCGTGGCCCGGCCATTGATTATCAGGGTGATGTCGTCATCTCTGTGCTTGGCCATGCTCACCCGTGATTCGTGCATAAGGTAGCGGGTTCGCAGGGCGTTTGTGGCGCTGGGAACGTAGAACTTGCCCCGATAGACGATCGCTTTTGCCAGGGTGATCTGTGGTGAGCCGCTGCTGGTGGCGACGGCAAGAGTGAACGTGTGCAGTCCCTGAAGATGACGGAGAATCTGCTCGCCGTTGAGCTTCTTGTCCGGCAATCCGAGCTCCTGTTTGAGCTGAGGGCTCGCAGTGCGGGCGCTGATGCCCACCATCTTCTTGAATTCCTTGATCTCTTCCGCAGTCTCGTGCATGTCCGTGATCTCCTCGATGATGCCCGATGGCTTCCTGTCAACAACAAATGATAGCGCGTTGGTGATGGTATTGTCTCACTGATTGTCGATGAAACCCATCTCTGAGGAGGCCGCACTATGGGCATTGAAGCGAACCGGGCAGTGGTAGATCGCTACTTCGCCGCCTGGGCCGATCCGGATGTCGAGCGGGCGATTGCGTCGCTGGACTCGGTGGTGCATCCGGACATCGTCGATCATGCAGCCTACGAAGGACAGACTGCTGGTATCGAAGGGGTCCGGGAGTTCTGGCGCAAATGGCGGACGGCCTTCCCCGATTTCACGGTCGAGGTTCATGACTCGATTGCCGAGGGTGATCGGGTGGTGACTCGCTGGAGCATGGAGGGCACCCATCTCGGCGATTACGATGGCTATGCCCCGACTGGACAGCGGATTGGTCACAGCGCCATCTCGATCAATCGGGTGGTCGATGGCCTGATTACCGACGAATGGATCGAGTTGGACCTGTACGGATTAATCCATCAACTCGAAGCCGCCCGGAATCAATCACAGGGAGCGATCTAGGTATCGTCCCGAGCGTGAGGGCTGTCCGGGTCCGGCACGCGCGTTTTGAGGGTTTTCGGGCTGTTGAGGGTGTGGCTCGAGTGATCGTATTTCCCCTTGAGCTCGTCCCACTTGGTGCCTTCCCAGAGCGGAACGCCAACGATGTAGCCGGCTCGTCCGATCAGGTGAGCACCGACCGGTGCGGTCAGGAAGAAGAACAGGATCACCAGCAGTGCCCGCGTGAACACGCCGACATCGCCGAAGAAGATAGCAACCGCGGTCAGCACACACCCAACACCGAGCGTAGCCGACTTGGTGGCGACGTGCATCCGGGTGAAGAGGTCGGGCATCCGGAGAATTCCGATGCCGGCCAGCAACATCAGCGCCGCGCCCATCGCCATCAGAATCACGATGATGACTTCGCTCATGGTCTCCCCCGCCGTTCGGTGTAGCGCGCAAAGGCGACCGTTCCCAGGAAGATGATCAGCGCCAGGACGATTGCCGCATCGATGAACACGGGCTGACCGACGACCACGGCGTAGACGGCGAAGATTGCCACTGCGATCGCGGCCACCAGGTCGAGCGCAACGACCCGGTCGGGCAGTGTCGGTCCTTTGACAAGCCTGAGGAAGGCCATCAACAGTGCGACGGACAGCACGATCATCATGACGTTGACGGTGATCTCCATTGCGCTGGAGAGGCCAGTATCGAAGATCATCGCAGCACCTCGATTACCCGTCGCTCGAACCCGGCCTTGATCTCGTGCCGAAGCTCGTCTGGATCATCGACGAACATGGCGTGAAGGTAGAGCACGGATTTGTCGTCCGACACGTCCAGACTCAGCGTACCGGGCGTGAGCGAGATCAGATTGGCCAGCAGCGTGATCTCGGTATCCGTCTTCACGCTGAGCGGAATGGCCACGACTCCCGGTCGCATGTACTGGGATGGCGTGATCACGTCGTAGGCCACCCGCAGGTTGGCCTTGAACAGTTCATAGATGAAGAACAACGCAAACCTGACCACCAGAATGAACTTCCGACCGTAGTTCGTCGAGCCGACCGCACGCTGAGCGAACACCACGACGAGGAACCCGATCGCGAAACCAACCAGAAGGTTCGCCGGATCGAAATTGCCAGTTGCGGCGGCCCAGATCAATGCCAGGAATACGTTCAAGAGCAGGGCGTTTATGACTCGTCTCCAATCACTGCTTCGATGTAGAGCGATGGTTCAAGCAACTGCTCGGCTGTTTCGATCAGCAACGAAATGACCGGCTGAGCGAAGATTCCCATACCAACGGAGAGCGCTGCAAGGATGATGATCGGCACGAACATCGCCAGCATCTGGCTGTTCCAGCCTGGCCAGCTGTTCACCCCCGGTGGGAGTTCGTCGTTCTCCTCGGCTTCCGATGGTGTCCAGTAGCCCTCGGTCCAGATCTTGGTCATGGAGAAGAGCGTCAGGACACTGGTAAAGAGTGCCACGGCGACAATGATGTAGTGCTCGACTTCGAGACTGCCGCGTACCAGGGTCAGCTTGGCGAAAAAGCCCGAGAACGGCGGCATACCGGCGAGCGCCATGGCCGAGACGAAGAACAGCGCCGAGATATAGGGATGATAGCGATACAGACTGCCCAGTTGCTTCAGTTCGTAGGTTCCCTGAAGCCGGTAGGCCGCGCCACTGATGAGGAACAGGTTGGTCTTGGTGACCATGTTATGAACGATGTAGAAGATCGACCCGGCCAGTGCCAGTGGTGAAAGGATCGCCAGTCCCACCAGCATGTAGCCAATCTGACTGATGATATGGAACGAGAGCAGTTTACGCACCTCGTACTGCGCCACGGCACCGAGCACACCGGTCACCATGGTCAATCCGGCAACTACCAGCAGGATCTGATGGGTATACCCGGTTTCCTGCGTGAAGATAAGGGTAAAGGCACGAATCAGCGCATAAACACCGACTTTACTCAGCAGTGCCGCCACCAGCGCCGTTACCGCAATCGGTGGCGTGTGATACGAGGCGGGCAGCCAGAAGAACATCGGGAAGATGGCCGCCTTGATGCCGAACGAGACCAGGAAGAGCATTCCGATGGCGGTCACCAGCCACGGTTCATCGACATCCTGCAGCTTCATGCCGAGATCGGCCATGTTCAGGGTTCCGGCCACACCGTAGAGCAGGCCGATAGCCGCGAGCAGGATCGCCGAGGAAATCAGGTTCAGGGCGACATACTTGATGGCGCCTTCGAGCTGGGCACGTTCTCCACCGAGCGCGATCAAGACGAACGACGCGATGAGCATCACTTCGAACCAGACGAACAGGTTGAACATGTCGCCGGTCAGGAATGAGCCGGCAATACCCATCAGCAGGATGTGGAAGAGCGGGTAAAAGCCAAACGATTCCCGGCGTGGGTCCATCGTCGCCAGTGAGTAGAGCGCTACGGTAAACGCGATGAGGCCGGTCATCATCACCAATACGGCAGACAGAAGATCGGCCACGAACGGAATACCGAACGGTGCCGGCCAGCCACCCATATCGCTGACCAGAATGCCTTCTGCCCGGACTTCCAGCAGCAGAGCGATTCCGGCGATCAGCAGCGCGGCCGCACCGATCGCTGAAATGATCCGTTGCGTCTCACGCTGTTCGTAGAACAGCAGTGCAATGACGCCGGTAACCAGCGGTATAACGATTGGTAGTGCGACCAGAAGATCGTGACTCATGTGTCGGTCGGCCCCAATTTATTCCGGCACAGCCCGTTTCGCATAGTCATCTAATCCTTGAACCCGTCGGTGCTACGCATCTCGTCCATGTCGTCAGTGCCAACTGTCTGGTAGACCCGTTTCACCAGAACCAGCGTGAACGCCAGCACACCGAACCCGATCACGATCGCCGTCAGGACCAGTGCCTGTGGGAGCGGATCGGCATAGGGCACCAGCGGCATCGTTTCGCCCTCTGGAACCAGGGGCGGATTGCCGCGGGTCAGCCCGGCAACCGTGAAGATCGTCAGATTGGCAGACTGGCTCAACAGCACCAGTCCGATCGCCAGCTTGACGATGCTCCGCCTCAGCATCAGATAGATTCCGGAAGCAAACAGGCCGCCGATCAGGATGGCCATCAGGGTTTCCACGTCACTCCTCCGATAGCGTCAGGATGACAAGTAGCGTGACGCCGATTACCACAAGGAAGACGCCAATATCGAATAGCAGAAATGTTCCCAGGTGGATCTCGCCGAACCCTGGCACTTCGGTGTGATACCAGAGATGGGCGAAGTATGGCTCGGACGCCAGAAGCGAGATGATGCCAGCGCCGCCAGCCATGGCCAGCCCGATGGCGATCATCATCTGCGGGCGGATACCGAGCATACGCCGGGCCGATTGCACATCGAACGCGATGGCATAGAGCGCGAACGCGGCTGCGCCGACCAGTCCACCAATGAAGCCCCCGCCCGGTTCGTCATGGCCTCGCAAGAGCAGGAAGATCGAGAACAGCAGCATCACCGCCACCAGCGAACGTGTTGCAGTCTGCAGGATCAGCGATTTCATCTCTCCTCTCTCCGATCCTCCCACAGCCGCAATCGCAGCAGGGCATAAACGCCGATGCCGGCCACGGCCAGCACAATGATCTCCCCAAAGGTATCGATCGCCCGGAAGTCAACAAGAATGACGTTGACGACGTTGCGTCCAAAAGCGGAGGGATACGACTCTTCCGCGTGAAACTGCGAGATGCTGTCGTAGAAGCGCTCGTTGCTCACTACCAGCACCAGCAGAGTCATCAACAGGCCACCGGTACCGGCGATGATCGCGTCGCGAATCCGTGATCCACGCTCCGAGAGTGTGGCGAATTGCGGCAGACGATACAGCACCAGCACGAAGAGAATGACGGTCAGTGTCTCGACGAGGATCTGGGTCATTGCCAGGTCAGGAGCGCCATAGAGAATGTAGATCGTGGCGACGCCATACCCGACGATTCC
>SLFF01000411.1 GCA_007124395.1 Thermomicrobiaceae bacterium
ATCCTCGAAGATCGCGATCTGGTCGTACTCCCACAACACTGGATAGCCGACCAGTCCAGTCGATTCCATCCGCTCACAGCACTCCCGGGCAATTTCGTTCAACCGCCGGAGATGGCGGGAACGGAGCGATGCGGAAGGCCGCTCACGCCGTTCGCGCAGATCGGCCAGAAAGCGCTCCAGAATCTCGTGGATCAATGATCCCCGATGCATGGCATCGATCCGCTCCAGCGCTTCCGGTTCCTCCACCTGCTCCAGCCGCAACACGTAGCGCAGGAAGAAGCGGAACGGACAGGTGGCAAACGTCTCCAGTCGACTCGGGGAGATCGCCCGGCGACCGCGTCCGGCGGTCCAGCCAATTTGTCGGGCAGATTCCGGATCGAGATTTCCATCGAAGATGGTGAACTCGCGAGATCGGCGTGAGACCTCGGCCACTTTCCCCCTTTGAATCCCCGGCCGATGTGCACCGACGACTTCCACCCCGAGCTCGGGATCACGCTCCAGCAGAATCCGGTCGTACTCGTGGGCATCGAGCGGAATCGTATTCTCGGGTGGCCGGAAACTCCCGGCCGGCACCCGGGTGAACAGCGCTGGATCGAGCGAATCGATCTCGCCGGCATCGACGTTCCGTCCGGCCAGTGCCGAGGCTGCCGCCCGGAAGAAGTGCGACGGCAGGTAACTGCGTGTCGAACCGGCCTCACTCCGGGGAAAGCTGATCTGCAGACGCTCCCGGGCGGAATTGACCGCCATCGCGAAGGTCATCGATTCCTCTTCAGCACGCCGGGAGCGCAACGGCAGGTGCCAGTTCCCCAGCTGGTTCAGATTACTCCGCTCACGATCGAGCAATAGCGGATCCTGCCTCGGTGGCGGTGGAAACTGCCGCTCGGCGGCTCCGAGCATGATCACCGCATCGAACCGGACATGCCGAAGTGAGCCGATATCGAAGACGTTGACCCCGGATCGCCCGAACTGTCCACGGGGCAACCCGTTCTCATCGTCCCCACGGTCTCCCATACTGTTCTTTCGGAGAAGCCAGTGACGAACCGTCTCCCGGAATCGCTCGAAGCTGACCCGCGGTTCGATCTCTTCCAGCGATTCGAGCGTTTTGAGCTCTTCCAGATGCACGCCCACCCCGTCGATGTAGGACGTTGCCAGTGAACGGAGCGCATCGAGGTGGCGGGTCCAGGTCGCCTCTTCCGGCATTTTCTCCAGCATCCCGGCAAAATCGGTGATGAAGCGCCGCAAGCGGTCGATCTCGTTCAGCTCCTGCTCAAGGGGATCGTCCTCGCTCACCTCGGCATCGGGATCCTGAAACTCTCGTTTGCTGCTCTCCAGCAGATCGAGCCGGTGGGTCCACTGATCGAGCCCCTGAACGATCCCCGCCTCACGGGTGATCTGATCCCAGACTGCCGCCTGGATCGGCCGCTGTTCGTCGTCGTATCTCTGGCGAGTCTCATCCGGCAGGATCGTCTCGGTGATGAACTCCATGACCGTCGATCTGGGCAGGTCAGCGTCGATCAGGCTCAGAATCGCTGACAGCCTCTGCCCGACTGGCTCGGTGATCAACGGCCGGCCGGAGTGGAGATAGGTCGCGATACCGGCTCGCTGGAAAATCTGATCGATCAGCGTGCGATACGGCTCGTTGTGACGGTAGACGACGGCCATCTGATGAAAGGGGATCCCCTCGGCAACCCACATCAAGCAGGTCCGGGCCGCCTCACGCACCTCACGCGGCGCATCTGGCGCCGAGAGCAATCTGACCCGTGTATCCTCCGGTGCGACAGCTTCCGGTTCCGTAAACAGCGTGCGCTGCAGATGATTCAGTGCCGAGCCGGGATCTTCATCGGACGCCACACGCTCGATCCCGGCATCGAAGCCGTTCAGCCATTCTCTGAACCACGAGTGCGCCTCGTCGACGTCGGTTCCGGTCTCCGGTAATAGAATCCGCAGCTCGATCCCCGCCCGCATCAGGTGCTCGAAGAGGCGCAGCTGGATGCCGGTCGGGTTCCAGATCCCATAGACGAAGACTGGCGACGTCGTGCGCTGCCTGATCGTCTCCAGGTCCACCTGATCGATCGCCGCAACGATGTCGTCCGGGGTGAAGAATGACGTCCGGCGCTCCTCGAAACGTCGATACAGGCTGGCAATATCGGCCAGCTTCGATGTCTCGCTCGGGCCGATCTGATCGATCACCCCCGCCAGGCTGGACGGATCGATCCCGCTGGTGTGGAACTCGCGAACCAGCCCCCGCAACGTCTCGGCAAAGCCGTTGGAGTAGGCAACCGGTGAGAAGTAGTCCCCGGCGCCGCTCTCGGCCACGGACCGGGCCAGAATCCGGTCACCGTACTGCGGCATCGGGCGACGCGTCCGGGCGAGAATCGGGCGGGTGAACTGATCGGCAAAACGCCCCGGGGTAACGATCTTCAGATTGATGTGACCGGAAGATGAAAACGCCAGACGCTGTCGCAAGTAATCGCGCAGCATCGTGTTCTCGATCAGGATCGTCACCGGAACGAGGGGCTGCCCCACGCGAATCTCGGCAATCCCGGTTTCGAGTTCTCGCTCCAGTGCGCTGATATCGCCCAGCAGAACGCGAGGTGGGGTGTGTCCTGGCATCATTCCAGCCCGATCATGGATGTATCGAATGTTCTGGCTATCCTAGAGGGGACGGAAAACGACGTCAAAGTGGAGATTGATAAAAGTGTTCATTCCCGGGCTCATGAGCGCTCATTCACTGCCTCTTCAGCCCAGACAACGACACGCTGAGTAAGTTCCAGCACTTCAAGATACTCGGCTCTCGTAACCGGCTCGATGACGCCAGGATATCGTGTGGCTACGGCATATCTCGTCAACACAGCAGCATCTTCCAGATCAGCCGGGACTGGGCCAATGTGGCGCTCGAGAATGGAGATCAGGTACGCGACATCGTGTGTATAGGGGAATTCCACGCCGTAGCTCAGAATCACTCCTTTGAGCGCCTTCTCCGCTGCCTGTTGAGCCTGAAAACAAAGATCCTCGAGGTAGATGTCCGGATGCTCATTGCGAGCCTGTGCCAGATTGCTCCGGGCACGCTGAAGCCACTCGCGAGGATCATCCGCTGAGAATCGATCACGCGGCATACACTTCCCGGCCACTCCGGATTGCTGATGAAAACACCAACGCAGGTGAATCACCAAACTGCTGAAGATCCTCAGGATGCGCCACGATGATATCGACGGGGTATCCACACCCGCGGATGTTGCGATAGATGGCATCCGTGGCTTTCCCCCGATGAACGTTCGATTTGATCACGAGCAAATCGATATCGCTGTTTCGGGTCATTTCGCCGCGAGAAGCCGATCCAAACAGAATAACGCGCTCAGGCTCTATTGCCTCGACGATGCGATCAATAATCTCCTGGAGCAAATTGTCATCGGGGAATGTCATTTTCTACCCCCTGAACACACAGATCCGGATCACGCTCATTCTATCGCTATTGCCCTGTGGGTCGCATCATGAGCTATCCATCATCGGCGGCAAACAATTTGCTAAATCGGCATACCAGTGCGATGCACTCTTCACGAAAACTCGCTTGATATGCGTAGGATCAACTTTATGCGTGATGAACTTTTAGTTGATGGTTTGAGTGGTCCTGTTCTGCTTGCTCAGGCCGCCAACGATAACGGCCCAACCTTTGAACTGGCGACGATCGACTACATTATCGTCGCCCTCTACATCGTCGGAATCCTCTTTCTCGGATTCTGGGTCGGTCGCGGCAAGAAGAGCGCCGAAGATTTCCTGCTCGGTGGTCGCATCGCAATCTGGCCGCTTATCGGTTTCGGGCTGATGGCCGCCAACATGTCCGGCACTTCGTACATCGGGATTGCTGGTGCCGGGTATGAAGAAGGCATCGCAGTCTGGAACTACGAGTGGATGGCTACGCTCGTTCTCCTCTTTTTCGCGCTATTCGTTCTTCCCTTCTATCTCAGGTCTAAAGTCAACACGATGCCAGAGTTCCTCGAGAAGCGTTACGACCGGCGGTCTCGCTATGTCTTCTCCGGGTTCTCTGTGTTCACGGCAATGTTCATCGACAGCGCCGGAGCGCTCTTCGCGGGAGCAATCACGCTGCAACTCCTCTTTCCAGACATGCCCCTCCCGGCGTTGATCACCATCCTGGCGCTTCTGGCAGGCGTCTACGTGATCCTCGGCGGGCTGAGGGCGGTGATGATCACCGACACCGTGCAGGGTGTACTGCTGCTCATTGCCGGGTTGATTATCTTCGTTACCCTGTTCATCGAACTCGGATCCTGGGATGCCATTCGCAATGCCGCACCTGAAGACGGGTTTACGGTAGCGCCATCTACGGATGATGAGTTTCTGCCCTGGCCGGGCATCTTCACTGGGGTCTTATGGCTCGGATTCTACTACTGGATAACCAACCACGTCGTGGTGCAGAAGGTGCTCGCCGCCAGAGACATCAACCACGGCCGCTGGGGTGCTCTGTTTGCCGGCGCCCTGCAACTCCCGTTGCTCTTCCTGCTGGTGCTGCCCGGCGTAATGGGACGGGAGATCTATCCGGATCTCGCCGAGGCCGACCAGATCTGGCAAGCGCTGGTCTTCGACTTCATGCCGATCGGTCTCCGTGGATTGATCTTCGCCGCACTGGTAGCAGCGCTTATGTCGACGCTCGATTCGGTCCTCAACGGCGCGTCATCGCTTGTCGTCAACGACTTCATCAAGACACGGAAGCGAAAATTCACCGATCGCGCCCTCTTGCTGATGAGCCGGGGAATGATCGGCGTATTCATGATCATCGCCGCGCTCTGGGCGCCAGTTCTGACCGAGTTCGACACGATCGTCGAATACTTCCAGTCGTTCCTTGGGCACATTACGATGCCGGTCGTGGTGATTTTTCTTGGCGGACTGTTCTGGGCCAGGGGAACTCGGCAGGCAGCGTTCGTCACCCTGTTGATCGGCTTCCCAGTCGGCCTGATCGCCTTCCTGACCGGTCAACTGTTCGAGCTCTATACCTTGCAATTCCTCTATGCCACCGGTCTGATGCTCTTGCTGAGTGCGGCAATCTATATCGGGGTCAGTCTGATGACTCCATCGCCAGCTACCGAGGATGTCGGCGAGTTGATGTGGTCCCGTGAGCACTGGCACCAGGAGACCGAAGAGCTCAACGACCTGCCGCTGTGGCAGAACCCGCGAATACTGGCGATCGTCATTGCCATTATCACCGTTGCGATGGTGGTGTTCTTTGTCTAGACCGGGAGGATGCGTTTACGAGCTCCGTGGCAGTGGTTCGAGGTTGTGCCGGATCCACTCTTCGACCTGATCCAGATTGCGCCTGTTCATTGCGATGCCGAGAACCAGACGGACGGAGCCTTCACCCGATCGCAAAATTAACCCGTTCCGGCTCAGGAAAAATTGGGTAACAGCCCAACCCGTCCGTTTGTTGCCATCGTAAAATGCATGATTCGTTACTACACCCCAGAGCAGGGTTGCCGCCAAAGCTGGTATCTCCGCTTCCTCATAGAAATAGAGATGTTTGGGGCGATTCAACGCTGACTCGAGTAACCCTTTATCCCGAACGTTGGCTGCCGCGTGTTCTTCATCCAGAGAAAGAACGAAAGCGTGGAGTTTTACGGCGTCCTCCACGCTAACGAACATGACATCCTGAGTCATCCGGGACCTACTTCTTCGTTTCGTTCCTGGCAGAGTTGTGGCGGCGATCATACTCTTCGAGCATATCGAACACCTTGCGGTCCCGTTCCATCAGCCAGGGACCGAATTCCTCGACATCCAGATTCTGTGGTTCTCGCTCAACAGCGTCGGTCACGGCTTCCGGCGAGCGCTGGGTATTCTGTGAATGCTTGTGTTTCATTGCAGCGCCTTCCATACTGTACTGTTGCACGGCTCAACTCAGCATAACACGCCACCCGGCCGGCGTCGGGCTCTCCGGTTGCTACCGTGGATACAGCGACAGGTGGGTGTGCTTGGCCAGCCATTTGCCATCCCGGCGGACAAGAATGATCGTCGCCCGGCCCGGTCGGCTGAACCAGGTGCCGTCTTCTTTCTGGCCCTCGGAATCCCACGGTGAGGCGATCCAGGCGGTATCGCCGTCTACTCCGATGTGAGCCTCATCGAGACGGAACGAAAAGCCACGGGTAACGCCCCAGATGTTCTTCCACTGGCCCTCGACCAGCTTGTCGAGACCTTCCAGCATACTGGCGTAGGTTCCGAAACCGACCACATCATCGGCAAACAGCGTCTTGCCACGCTCGTAGTCAACGTCTCGCACCGCCGTGTCAAACGCCCGCAACCAGTCCTTTACTTCCTGCACCTCATTGCTCATTCGATTTCCCTTCTCTCAGTGATTCACACGTCCATCGATTGGCACTGCTTGCCCGCCAGTGCAAGAATCGATCAGTCGATCTGACTCTACACACTGGCTGGAGAAATCATGACACGCTCAGACAATATCAGCGAAATCCCGCCCGATATTCCGATTCCGCAGGACGATGGCGCCTGCGATCACCTCGTCGGGCTGATACTGCCGCGTATGGCCCTGCCGACGACCAACGGCAGCACGATCACGTTTGCCGAAATTCCGGCCCGCACAGTGATCTACATCTACCCCCGGACCGGACGCCCCGATCAGCAATTGCCGACCGGCTGGAACGACATCCCCGGCGCTCGCGGGTGTACCCCGCAATCGTGCTCCTTCAGGGATCACCATGCCGAGCTCCAGCAACTGGGGGTTGCGGTCTACGGTCTGAGCACTCAGGACACGGTCTACCAGCGGGAAGCCGTCGATCGGCTCCAATTGCCGTTTCCACTGGTCAGCGATGACGATCTGGCATTCGCATCAGCGCTCGATCTGCCGACGTTCGAGGTCGACGGCATGCATCTGATCAAGCGGGTCACGCTGGTCTGTAATGAGGGCTGGATCGAGCACGCTTTCTATCCCGTCTTCCCACCCCACCAGGGTGCCGAGCAAGTGATCGAGTGGCTCCGGGAGAATCCGGTCTAGTCCACGTCCGGCAGGCTGACGGTGGCAATCACCGGCAGATGGTCCGATGTCCAGACCTCGGTGATGTGAATATCGATGAGTTCGAGATCACTGGTCGCCAGGATGTAATCGATCCGGCGGCCGCTCGGAGTGGTAAAGGCACCATCAGGCAAATCCAAGCCCAGGTCTCGCAACCCGGCGTCGTCGAACTCAGCCAGTAGCGGGTCATCCGGCTCGGCATTGAAATCGCCAAGCACCATCCCGGGATGCTTCTCACCCCAGAACGCGAGAAACTCACGTCCCTGCGAAAACCGCACCTCGTCGGCATCGCTTGGGTTATCCAGATGTGTACCGTAGATCCAGACCGGGCCGGAGTCGGTCTCCACGGCAACCTCGATCGCTCCTCGTTTGAGGTTATCCGTGTCGCTGTACTGCGTGGCAGCTGATTCCAGGATCGGCAGGCGAGTGAAGATCGCGTTGCCCCAGAGCCCGTCGTCGGAGTTGGTTCCGTAGACATACGGCATGTCGAGGCGATTGCTCAGCCAGGTCACCTGATCGAGGTCAACTGTCACCAGCCAGCCACGCCCGATCTCCTGAATCACCACCACATCGGCATCTTCGTCTTCGATCGTCTTCGCAATCGCCTCCAGATCGAACCGGTTGTCGAGATCGAACCCGTTCTGGATGTTGTAAGTCATTACGGTAATCTGCTCCTCAGCCGGGGGCCCGACCTCAGCTTCCTGAAAGCTCAGCAGCTGCCAGGCAGTGACAAGTGCCAGCGCGCCAGCCATCACACCAGCGCCGATCAACACGGCTCGCGGCTGGTGAATCGGCCGGCTGGTATCCGGCACCCCAGCCGGGATCGCCAGCAGCACGAAGGCACCGGCAATGACCCCCAGAAAGAGCGGTAGACCAGAATACATGTAATAGAGGAACAGGAGCCCAATCTTCAGCAACATCCCACCAGTGAAGGCCAGCGTCAGGTGGAGCAGGGGTGGTTCAGTTTCGTCGGTCGATGCTCTACCGGCCACGGCGAACCCGAGCAGTACCACCCCGGCCGCCGAGGCGAGGATCAGTCCCGGGGCAGCGACTATGCCACCCTGCCCGATGAGGAACAACCCGATCGCCAGGAGAATCGCAATGATTAGCGGACCGGTAGTCACCCGTCCGGTGTTCGACGACGGCAGGAAATCCCCGGCAAAGATCGAGAACCTCAGGCCGAGCGCCGTTCCCAGCGCCAAGAGAAAGGCCGCTTCCGGAAAGTCCAGCCCGGTTGCCACCTGAGCCCGTCCGAGATTCCCAGTCACGATGAAATACAGCGCGATACCCGGCCCGAACGCGGCCAGGCTCCAGACGCTCCGAGTCGAATACTCCGGTAACTGCTGGACATGAAGCCCCCGAATGCCAGCCACCCCGACCAGCATACCCACCACCAGAATCACCGTCACCAGGTGTTCGATCTCAGCCGGATTCCACGGCAGGTCCCGGGTACCGCCGGCGATGCGGATCACCAGATCGAGGGCAATACCGAACCCGACACCGATCGCCGCACTCTCCCGCCAGTGGCGAAAGATCGCCAGCATCAACCAGCCCCAGGCAACCATTGCCACCGCGCCGAGGATCAATCGGGCTTCCGGAATCTCCAGAAACTGTAATCCGAGCCGGGCGATACCGAAGAGGAATGCGCCGATGATCAACGTCCGGCGAAACCGCACAGTCTTGAGCAGCACGCCACCGAGCGCAATTGCTCCGAAAGTGCTGAACACGGTGATTGCCAGCTCAACACGGTTCGCCTGATCGATCACGAACACCATGTAGCCAATGAACACACGCATTGACTGAAGCATCAGCGTGGTAGCCAGGCCGACCACCATCAGAAGATAGAGGTGATTGGTGGCAACCAGCGCACGCGGAGGTCTGGGTGGCTGTTCGACAGTCTCGTTCATTGAAGATTTCCGTGGAGCATACAGGACAAATTCACGAGCAACATGCCCGATACGTTTGTCCAAGAGTATGACAGATGACGTCAATTGAGGATGGTGTCAGAGATCAGCTGATCTCTGACACCAGAATCGGTTCTGTGGTGGGTTGCGGGCTGCCGAACGGACCGGGCTCGATCGTGATACCGATCGCTTCGTACAGCGCAATATCAGCACTGACCGCAATCAGATCCGTCGGTTCACCAGAGTGGCCGGCGGGTATAGGCTGTCCATCACAGGGTCCGCACAGACAACGATCCTCGTGTATGATGAGCTTGCTGACTCTTTATTCGAAAACATCACATACTCCGTTTCAGTCCTCACATGTAAGCGAGATTGCATGTCAAACGATGAGCGCCTGTATCAGGAGGCACTGACACATCTGCGTACCGCCCTGAATCAGCCAGATGCCATCTTTCGGGATGATCAGTACGAAGCGATCGAGCATCTGGTGAAAGATCGCAGGCGGCTGCTGGTAGTCCAGCGCACCGGCTGGGGCAAGAGCCTCGTCTACTTCATCGCAACCCGCCTGCTCCGCAACCGGGGAGACGGTCCGGCACTCCTGATCTCTCCACTCCTGGCGCTGATGCGTGACCAGATCCGGATGGCAGGGAATCTCGGTCTCCGGGCCGTCACGATCAACTCCACCAACACGAAAGCGTGGCACGAGATCGAAGGCAGGATCGAGTGTGATGAGGTCGATATCCTGCTGATCTCGCCAGAACGTCTTGGCAACGAAAAATTCCGGGAGCGCGTGCTGGCGGAACTCGCCTGGCGGGTCGGACTGTTCATCGTCGATGAAGCGCACTGCATCTCGGACTGGGGCCACGATTTCCGGCCAGACTACCGGCGCATCGGCCGCATACTCCAGTACCTGCCCAACACAGTTCCTGTTCTCGGGACCACGGCAACCGCCAATGACAGGGTTATCGCAGACATTCAGGAGCAGGTCGGCGAATCGCTGCGGATCATCCGCGGGCCGATCAAGCGGGAGAGCCTGCGACTGCAGAACATTATGTTGCCGACACAATCCGCCCGTCTGGCCTGGCTCGCCGAGCAGGTTCCGCGGATGCCTGGCAGCGGGATCATCTACTGTCTGACCATCAAGGACACGCAGAATGTGGCGAACTGGCTCCAGTCAGAGGGAATCGAAGCCCACGCCTACTCGGGCCGCATCGAGCACGATGAACGGATCGAGCTCGAGGATCGATTACTCCGCAACGACCTCAAGGCGCTGGTGGCCACCAGCGCGCTGGGGATGGGGTTCGATAAGCCCGATCTCGGCTTCGTGATCCATTTTCAGCGGCCTGGGTCAGTGATCCACTACTACCAGCAGATCGGGCGAGCTGGCCGGGCACTACCAGACGCCTACGCCGTGCTGCTCTGTGGCGAAGAAGACGAGGCGATCACATCCTATTTTCTCGAGACCGCGTTCCCACCAGAACGCCATATCGATAGCGTGCTGGATGCGCTACGCAACTCCGATAACGGCCTCACGCTCGATGAAATCGAGCGAACCGTCAATCTCAAGCGCACTCAGATCGAGAAAGTGCTGAAGCGGCTGTCTACTGAATCTCCAACACCGGTCTACAAACAGGGAACTGCCTGGCGAGCGACGCCGGTGGAGTATCGACCCGATCACCAGCGAATCGAGCAGATCACCGCACTGCGGTATGAAGAGCAAGCCCAGATGCGGGAGTATATGGAGCGTCAGCAATGCCTGATGGGGTTTCTGGAGACGGCGCTCGGCATCGTTGATCCGGAACCGTGTGGCCGTTGCGCCCCGTGCATGGGACAGCCGATTCTCCCCGATTCGGCAGGATGGGAGATCGCATCCAGGGCGCACCAGTTCGTCCGCCAGCAATCGTATGGCATCGAGCCTCGGAAGCGCTGGACCAACCCCGGTGTACCGGCACTCGGCTATACCGGATTAATCAGCAATGAGTTACGACACGAGCCGGGACGTGCGCTCAGTCTCTGGCGGGATAGTGGCTGGGGAGAGATGGTCTACGCGGGCAAGTTCCAGCGGGAGCGGTTTCCCAGGAAACTCGTCGAGGTCGGTGCCGAATTGATTCGGGATAGATGGCGTCCAGAACCTGCGCCAACATGGGTCACCTGTGTACCATCACTTCAACGGCCGGAGCTGGTGCCTGATTTCGCCCAGCGCCTGGCCGACGAACTCGGCATACCGTTCTTCCCGGCGCTGAAGAAGCGCTACCCGACAGAGGAACAGAAGTCGCGGCAGAATAGTTACCAGCAATTGAAGAACATCGCCGGAAGCTTCGCGATTACCGGAATCGCCCGGCCCGGACAGCCGGTCTTGCTGGTCGATGACATCGTCGATTCCCGCTGGACGTTCACCGTGGCGGCCGCAGAACTCCGACAAGCTGGCAGCGGTCCAGTTTTTCCATTCGCATTGACGACCATGTTCGGGGTCGGTGGTTGACGCTCCGAATCAGGTATCGATCGAACGTAAGGATCAGCAGATGACGGGCAACGGCCTGCCACCGGAAACCGAGATCACGCTGTTGCTCTGTGGTGGATTCAGCGCCACCCGCCGGGATGAACCCGCCACGCCACTCAACGTGGGTGAGTTCAACAATCTGGCCGATGCGCTGACGTCGCACGGCTTCTCGCTGCTGGACCTGCTCGATCACACCCGGCAGGAAGCAATCCGGTCGGACCCGGCAACCGCCGCCTTGCTCACCCCGCGGATCGAGACGCTCCTGACCCGCGGAACTGCGATGGCGATGGCCGCGGAACGCTGGAACAGCCTCGGATTCTGGGTGATCGACCGAACCAGTTCCCGCTATCCGGAACGATTTCGAGAACATCTGGGAGCCAGCGCACCACCACTTCTCTACGGTGCCGGCGACACAGAACTGCTCAACCGGGATCAACCCCGGGTGGCCGTAGTCGGCTCACGAGAGATCGACACCGACGGCGAAGCCTTCGCACGAACGGTGGGAGCAACCTCAGCCAGGATCGGCGCACTGACCGTCTCCGGGGGAGCCAGAGGAGCCGACCGCACCGCCATCGACGGCGCACTCGAAGCAGGGGGTGAGGCGATCGCCATCCTGCCGGGCGCCCTGCAGCAGGTGGCGACATCGCGGGCCTACCGCTCGATGGTCAGCGAAGGCCAGTTGACGCTGATCTCGCCGTATCATCCAGGCGCCAAGTTCACGGCCGGGAATGCGATGGGACGCAACCGGCTGATCTATTGCCTGGCCGATCTGGCGATCGTGGTGGAGTCAGCGAAAGAGAGTGGCGGAACCTGGGCCGGGGCGACGGAGACGATCAATGCCGGATGGGTTCCGGTTGGCGTACGCCAGACATCGAACCCTTCAGCGGGAAACCAGGCACTGATCGATCTCGGGGCGGTGCCGATTACCCCGGATACTGTTTCGTCACCAGACGCATTCCAGACCTGGTTCGATACCACCACTTCGAGCCATCGGCCTCCGGAACCCTCACCCGCCAGCCAGCAAATTCGGTTGCTGGACTGATCACCCCTGCACAAACCGAGCTGGCACGTCTCCTGCGCCCATCGTTCTCCAGAACAGATGCGCACGCGTTACATCTGCATCGTATTCGCCAGTAGCAAGGGAGAACGTACTATGGCATCTCTGTCATCCTTGCCGTCTATTGACGACATCGCGAGTCTCGAAGACATCAAGGAGTCACTCAACGAAGTTGATACTCAGGGCTGGGCGCCGGTGATCGGCGGTGGCGCACTGGTGGCGCTCGGACTGAGCCGCCGGTCTATGTCCGGTCTGCTGCTCGCATCAGCTGGCGGGTTACTGCTCTATCGTGGTTTGACGCCACGCCCATCGGTCATGCGTACCGGAGCCAGTATCACCGTCAACCGCTCACCAGAAGAGCTCTACACATTCTGGCGCGATCTGGAGAACCTGCCGACGGTCATGCACAACCTCGTCTCGGTGAAAGAGATCGACCAGACGAGATCACACTGGACGGCAAAGACAATCGGTGGCACCACCATCGAGTGGGATGCAGAGATCGCCGACGAAGAGCCGAACCACTACATTGCCTGGAAATCCGAACATGATGCACCGATCCGCACCTACGGCGTGGTGAAGTTCGAGCCTGCGCCGGGCAACCGCGGCACTGAGGTCAATCTCATCCTCAAGTACTCGATGCCGCTCGGGATTCTCGGCGCAGCAGACGCAGCAGCCATGGGGGTCGATCCGTCCCAGCAAGCTCGCCAGGATCTGCAGCGCTTCAAGCAGTACATGGAAACCGGTGAGATCGCCACAACGAACGGGCAGCCTGCTGGTGAGCGAGGCCTCATGCCGGATGTCGAGACGGCTGCCGGCATGATCAACAACGTCGCCGAAAGTCTGAACATCCTCCGCACGGGTGGGCATCGAACCAAGGGGCGTGCCGGCACTCGTGCCTGAGCAAAGCACCCCCACATCATCGCAATCAATTGCTTAGGACTGGAAGGGCAATTCATCATGAAAGCAATCTGCTGGCACGCGAAACAGGATGTCCGGGTCGAAAACGTGAACGATCCGGAGATCATCAACCCACGTGACGCGATCATCAAGGTCACCTCGACCGCGATCTGTGGATCAGACCTGCATCTCTATAACGGATACATCCCGAGCATGCAGACCGGAGATATTCTGGGGCATGAGTTCATGGGCGAGGTAGTCGAGCGCGGCAGCGAAGTCACCAATCTGCAGGTCGGTGATCGCGTTGTGGTGCCGTTCACGATCTCTTGCGGCAACTGTTTCTTCTGCAACAAGAACCTGTGGTCGCTCTGCGATAACTCCAACCCGAACGCCTGGATGGCGGAAAAGCTCTACGGAGCATCGCCAGCCGCACTCTTCGGCTACTCCCATCTGACCGGTGGTTACGCCGGAGGTCAGGCAGAGTACGTCCGGGTGCCGTTTGCCGATGTCGGGCCGGTCAAGATTCCGGACGGCCTTCCAGACGAAAAGGTGCTCTTCCTCACTGACGTCTTCCCCACCGGATTCATGGCCGCAGAACAGTGTGGCATCGAGGAAGGCGACACGGTGGCTGTCTGGGGCCTCGGCCCGGTTGGACTGTTCGCGGTCAAGAGTGCCTTCATGCTCGGTGCGGCCCGGGTGATCGGGATCGATCGCGTTCCGGAGCGCTTACAACTCGCCGAGAAGAACAGCGATGCTGAAATTCTCAACTACGAAGACGTCGATGTGGTCGAAGCGCTGAAATCGCTCACCGGTGGGCGCGGACCGGATGCCTGTATCGATGCCGTCGGTCTGGAAGCACACGGGGAAACCCTCGATGCGATGTTCGACAACGTCGCCCAGGCGGTAATGATGGAGTCGGATCGCCCGCACGTTCTCCGGCAGGCCATTCAGGCATGCCGCAAGGGTGGCACGGTCTCGATCCCGGGTGTCTACGGAGGCATTGTGGACAAGATTCCGATGGGGGCCGCCTTCAACAAGGGCCTGACCTTCAAGATGGGCCAGACCCACATGCACTCCTATATGGAGCCGCTGTTGAAGCGTGTACAGGAGGACGAGATCGATCCCAGTTTCATCATTTCCCACCGGCTCGATCTGGATGATGCTCCGATGGGCTACGACATCTTCCTCAACAAACAGGATGAATGCACCAAGGTCGTGCTGACGCCATAGATCGTCGCAAGCCGGGGGCGCAGTCGTGTGCTATCCTGCATGTTGGCCTGATATGCCGCTTACGGCAGTCAGAATCAGCCGGCACTTATGCTACACTCTGGTTGAAAAACGTTATCAGGACTGAGCATTTTCCCACTCAGACAGCACCTGAAGACCCCGGCTTGCACCTAGACAGAGAGGACGATCATGGCCGACGGAAATCTGACCCAGGAACGGATCCAGGAATTGCTCGGACCAGTACAGGATCCGGAATTCGGGCAGAGCATTGTTGACCTCGGCATGGTCAAGAACATTCAGATCGATGACGACACGGCTTTCGTCGATCTGATTCTGCCGACCCCGGCTCACCCGGCCCGTGGCGAGATCGAACGACAGATCCGGGCCAGCCTGGCAGAAGGGCTGGATGTTACCTCGGTACGAATCGAGACCACCTGGAATGTCCGCCCCAGCGGTGCCGGTAGCCCGAACGCCGAGGCCCTGCCAACGGTTAAGAACACGATCGCCGTAGCCAGTGGCAAGGGTGGTGTCGGCAAATCCACCGTGGCCGTCAACATGGCGATCTCGCTGGCACAGGATGGCGCCCGGGTTGGCCTGCTCGATGCCGACGTCTACGGTCCGAGTATCCCGATCATGATGGGTTTCAATGCCCAGCCGATGCTCCGCGGTGAGCGGATCGTTCCGCTGGAAGCGTTCGGCCTCAAGATGATGTCGATCGGTTTCCTTATGGACCCGGAGAAAGCGCTGATCTGGCGTGGCCCACTGGTGGCCCAGTTGATCACCCAGTTCCTTAAAGATGTCGAATGGGGCGATCTCGACTACCTCATCATCGACATGCCACCCGGCACCGGTGACGCCCAGTTGACGCTCGTTCAGCAGATTCCACTCTCCGGCGCGGTGATCGTCACCACTCCACAGGACATCGCCCTGGCGGACGCCATCAAGGGTCTGGCGATGTTCCAGGAAGTGAAGACGTCGATCCTCGGGATCGTGGAGAACATGAGCTACTTCGTCTGCCCGAGCTGTGGCGAGGCGAGCGAGATCTTCGGCTTCGGTGGTGGAGAACGCACCGCCGAGAAATACAATGTGCCATTGCTGGGACAGATCCCACTGGAACTGGCCATCCGGCAGGGTGGCGACATCGGTCAGCCGATCGTCGTCTCATCTCCGGATCAGCCGGCATCACAGGCACTGCGTGGGGCCGCACGACGAGCCGCTATCAACCTGGCAAAAGAGGCACAGGCGAAGCCGCGTCGTCCGAAGATCATGCTCAAGAAGGCGATGTAGCAGCCGAAACCGGTTTCCCGAACGTCGATACCGTTCTGACACACTCCCGCAAAGGAGCGTTCCTCACCATGTATGACGCGATTATCGTCGGCGCCCGGATCGCTGGTGCGACAACCGCACTTCTGCTGGCCGAGCGTGGCTACTCTATCCTGCTACTCGACAAAGACCGGTTTCCGTCTCCGGTGATGTCTACCCACGTCTTCTTCACCGACAGTCTCGACGTCTTCGAGCGGATCGGTGTGCTGGACGAGGTACTGGCGATCGATGCGCCACGATTGACCCGGATGCGCTTCCCCTATGTGGAATCCGACTTCCCCGAGGTCAACGGCCGGGACTTCGCGCTCTGCATTCGGCGAGACAGGCTGGACGAGATCCCGCTCCGGGCCTGTGAGCGCCATCCGAACATCGAAGTCCACACCGAAACCCGCGTCACCGGCCTGACCTGGGAAGCCGATCGCGTCAGCGGCGTTCGCTATCAGCCGCGCGGATCTCAGACCGAAGAGACGGCCACCGCGCGGATCGTCATCGGCGCCGACAGTCGCCACTCGCTGGTGGCCCGCGAAGCCGGTGCCGAACAGTACGACGACGTCCCGGCGCTCTTCGCCTGGTACTACGGATATTTCCGAGATGTGCCGCGGGATGAGCCAGTAAGCGTCTATGCCGCCCGGACCTCACTGCCACAGATCGAGGCCGAGTACGCGGCGGCGTTCGTCTTCCCGAGTGACGACAACCTGACGCTGGTTGGATTCGGGGTTCAGCGAGACCGCTTCGACGCCTTCCGGGAAGACCATCGCGGCAACTATCTGGCCGGTCTTCAGACTTTGCCAGCCGTAATGGAACGCCTGGGTGATGCCGAGCCGGAAGGGCCGATCATCGGCACCGGTGATCTCGCCAATTTCCTGCGTGTGCCGGCCGGACCGGGCTGGGCGCTGGTTGGCGATGCTGGCTGTCACAAAGATCCCCACACGATTCAGGGGATGGGTGACGCCACCCGGAGTGCGGTGCTTCTCATTGAGGAAATCGACGCCTGGTTCAGCGGTGAGAAGACCGAACAGGACGCCGGTCGCGACTATCACCAGCGGCGGGATGCCGATCTGAAGCCGATGTACGACTTCACCACCAATCGGCTCCAGGCACAGGTCGATGAAGAGGTCTGGGACGCATTTCAGACACTGACCCGGGAAGACCCTCAGGTCGCCCAGGCCAGAGTGGCCGCCACGGCTCACGCTATCGATCCAGCAACCGTCTACACACCGGAAGCCGTCGAAGGCATGGTCTCG